>JBIOXM010000142.1:0-3011 GCA_044869655.1 Nitrososphaeraceae archaeon
GAAAATGATGAGATTAAGAGTGTTACATTAGAAGATAATAACGGTTCTAATCCACCTAATTTAATTTTAGTGATATTACTAGTTGTGGCTATTGTATCCGCAATATCTCTTTACTTTATAATTAGAAAATTCTTCTTAAAGAAAAAAACATTTGCTATTAATGAGTCAGCTCCAACACCGCCACCACCAAAATTAAACTCCTTTGAAAATATTATTGAACCAAAAAAACTAATATCTCAAGCTCAACAATATTATGATCAAGGGGAATACAAGGAAGCTTTTGGAACTGCCGGCAAAGCTATTAGATTATTTTTGAGCCATGATGCAGGTCTTAAAAGAGAAATAACTAGTCAAGAATTAATTAGATTAATACAACAAAAACATAATAATTATCCTCTAGATGCTATTAGAGAATGCTTGAAAACTACTGATCTAGTCGAGTTTGCTAAATCTAACGCTACCGAAGATGAGTTTAAAAAAATTATATCACTATTTAATAAGTTATCAAGTAAAGAAAACATAAATAACAATTAGATAAAAAATCGATTTTTCCAAAAATGTAAAGACTACGATATAATATCAAAGAATAAGAATTTGCAGAAAAAATAATTTCACCAGGAATTATACTTATACCATTTTTTCGTTCTTTTCTTTTCTTTCTTTCTATTTCTCTCACATTCCTTTTTTCATGATTAATTTTCTATCTGCTGGGCTCTGTTAAGTAATGATAAACCTATTACTCTGAATTTCCTCTTTATAATTTATCATTATGGTTATTAGATTATTTGAATGAAATATGACATTCACGTCGAAAAAGATCAAAATAACACTAATAAATTAGGTATAAGATCCGATATTTTGTAGATCATTTATAAAATTCTTAATATGATCTGATTATTTAAACCTCATCAATTTAAATAGGTTTCCTAGATCTATCTCATATATCTGTACTATCAAAAATATAACTTAAGTAATAATTATATTAACACAATAGTTTCTATTTACTTTATTTTTTGTCCTCTAAAAAGAAGCATTGAAACCATCCACTAGCAACTTTTGCAACCTCTTCTAATGTACCTGGCTCTTCAAATAGATGAGTAGCTTCGGGAATAATTAAAATTTTTTTCTTCCTTTCTATCTTGGTAAGTTGCCTCAATGCACTTTCATTCAGCTCTATTACTTGTTTATCTTTTTCTCCTACAATCAAAAGTGTTGGAGATTCAATGCGATTTAGAATTTCTGAACCGGCCAAATCAGGTCTACCGCCACGTGATACAATAGCATATACTAAATTAGCCCTTTCAGCTGCTGCCACTAAAGCAGCTGCAGCTCCTGTACTAGCACCAAAATATCCAATCTTTAGAATTTTAAATTTATCGTTTTGTGATACCCAATCAGTTGCAGCAAGAAGCCGTTTAGCAAGTAATTGAATGTTGAATCTATGCTCTCGAGTAATATCATCTACTGCTTCCTCTTTCGATGTAAGAAGATCAATTAGCAAAGTAGCAATCCCAGCATCATTTAATACTTTGGCAACATATTTATTTCGTCGGCTATGGCGACTGCTTCCACTTCCATGAGCAAATATGACGATTCCTTTAGCATCTATATTAATAGTATTAGGTACAGTGAGATTACCTTCAATGACATTTTGCTCATCATCTGTTATTCTTACAATATCGGGATGATATAGTTGGTTATTTTCAGATGTCATTGCTTAACATTGTATTACAGCTAGTTGATTTATTTATTACTTTTACACCTATTCTTTTTGTTATTCCTGGATCGTTCTTTAACAGTATTTATGTTATTAAATCTACCTCACAGAATTTGAAGGCTTTATTTGTTTATACTTCACTTAAATCTTTTTGGTATCCATGCCTAGGAATACTTCCAATGCTTGTTTTACTAGATCATCTATAGATATACCACGTTTATCTGCTTCAATATTAGCCTTTGTCCAAATAATTTCATCAATATCAATTGATTTTTTCATTTTAACGTATCCTTTTTATTCTAATAAACTAATAATTCTATATTATAGTTGTGATTATATTAATCATGGAAAATTTATTATTGAATAACTCATCGGAATTAATAACAAGTTTTTAAATATAAGGTAAATATTTCTAGAATACATCTAATATAAATAAAATAATTATTCTGCTATTTCAGTGTTTTATTAATAATGATCACATCACATATTTAGTATTTCAATCTTTTTTCTTTAATTTTAAAATTTTATTCAAAAGGAGAGGGCTGACCCTTTATAAATTTTATTTCATATTCGGTTTTTTCTTTGAAAAAACCTACTACTATAAGTTGATCATATATCAAAATAGAATATTCAATCTCAATCTAAAAATAAGATATAAATAAATAAAATGAGTATATTCATAATATTTTAAACCATTTTGAATTTTTGTTTATTTTAATTCTGGAAATGGTATTGTATATTATCTAGCTATTAATTTGTTCTTTATATCATAATATGAGTCAATATTTTTTTCCATATAGTTGGAAATAAAATATAAAATCCCGTACTTATCTCCCACCTTTGTAACTAAATTATTTTTCTCTAAAATACGTATATGATGTTGAATTGTTTTATAATCTAATTGTAAATCTTCCGAAATTTTATTTATGTTTAATGGTTTTTTTATTAATAAATCAAGAATTTTAATACGATTGTCACCTCCTCTCGTTCCTGCGAAAAGAAACCATAACAATCGAATTATATCCGGATCAGGCATTAAACATTATCATTACCCAAATAACTATAAGACGGTAAAAAAAGCATATACTTAAATCTTTTATTATGAATTAATGATTTGATTAGTGTAAGTATTTGATAGACAAAAAATTTCTTAGTATAGCCTTTAGAATAATATTTCATATAAAATATCCTTTACATTGATTAAAGAGTAATTTTCAAAAGACTAGCGACTCCTGCAAGCTCAGCTATATGAATTAGTAAAAAATACGGCAATAAACCTTCAGCATATAAAGGT
>JBIOXM010000143.1:0-4964 GCA_044869655.1 Nitrososphaeraceae archaeon
ATAACCGCTTTGAAAAGATACGATCACTTTATTCAATTATTCAAAGTAATTGCAATAATAATTCAATTGGGTCTAATCGTCTAGATCCATTATCAGGTTATTTGATGAACGAAAAAATAACATATAAGCAATTTGTAAATTTTGTCAAATATATGGGTCATAATTCAAGCAAACCTTTCAAACAATCTCTCCAAAATATGTCGATTGAAATTTTAAAAAGAAATGCAGAATATTACGATGATTTTTATTTCTTTCGGAATATAATCTATAAGGATTTTAACAAGGTTTTTAAAAAAGTTAATGCGTTAAAAGAAGTAAAAAAAATTCTAAAAATTTTAAATTTTGATCTAAATCGAATAAATTTTGATATAGCGAATAGGCAAAATAAATACCCTTCACCGATATGTTTCTTTGTTAGAATACCTTATGATATTCGCATTTTGTATAAATCTGAAAGCCCTTATTTTGATCTTCAAGGATGTTTTCATGAATCAGGGCACGCTATGCATGCAAGCGCTATAAACCCAGAAAAAGAATATTGGAAAAAATATTATATTTCCATGGGAATATCTGAAATTTTTTCTATATTACTAGAAAGTTTAACAAAAAAAAGGATTTTTCTCAAATCGTCTGTTGGCATAAATGATGATAAGTTATTGGATAAATTGGAGTCAAGAAATAACTTTATGGAATTATTTTTCGTCACATTTTATTCTGCTAATGCACTTATGAAATCGAGTTTTTGGAAAAATCATCTAAATATGGAAGCTTCTAATTTGTTATATTCAAAATTAGTCAAAGATTTTACGGGAATTGAGATTCCTGGAGCCTATTGGATGCTACATCATATACTTCCTGAAGCTATAATGTATGTTCCAAGTTATCTTTTTGCAGCAGTTAGGGCTAAAGAATTGGATGTTCATTTACAAAATATTTTCGGTGAAACATGGTGGAAAGATAAAGAATCAGGAGAATATTTACAGCAAATAATGTCTCTAGGTGCAGAAATTGATCTTTCAGTATTTTCAAAGCTTGATAGTGATATATATTTAAAAAAAATCATATCTGTCTAATAGCTAAGATATATTTTCAACTTGTTAAAATGGCCATAAAAGTACTTTAACTAAGAAATTATAGTTGATTTAAAAGGTTTATTCTAAATATCCTAGGAAAAATATCTGTTTTCTCAAGATGTAAAACTAATTATACTTTTGTCTGTTATTATATAATCTTTATCAATAAGATTATATTTCAATAACTATTTATACGTAAATTATTTTATTCACGCGGTATAATGAATTAAACCCGATATTTCTTTTTCAAGAGCAAAAACATTATGGATCTTAATATCGAAATTATAGTTAATATTTATTTGATGAAATTCTTAAACCTATTTCATATTGCATGCTTTTTGTATGATATAGAGATGAATTCAGTGGATCTAGTAATTTTAAAACATGGTTGTGATTTCCTTCTAAATATAACTAAATAGAGGCTATTAAAATATCCAAAATTATAAATTGAAATAACTATCATTTTACTTTAGAATGAAAAGAGAATTTATTGCCTCTAGAATTGAGGCAACACAAGACGGTAGTCCTTATGTTTATGTAACGTTCTCAGATCCTCACGACTACAAACCAGGAAGTGAAAAAAGAATGAATCCTTTTGGTCCTAATGTTATGGCATTTACTTCTCCGGAAGATTTAATGAAAAATCTGCCAAAGGCAATGGGTGATATATCCAAAATGATTTCTGGAGGTATGGGTGGAGGAGCAGGCATGACAGGAGATAATCCCACCTTTAAGATAACCATGAAAGATTATGAAGATATGAATATAAAAGTCGGAGATAAAGTTACTATAGAGATAAAGAAATCTGATTCAGGAAGTATCTATACATAAGCCGTCGCTAATAAATTTTTTATCTTTCCTATTTTATTAGAATTGCAATAATATTGTGAATTATGTACTAATAAATAGATTATAATAGCAATACAAATAGCCAAGTAGTTTTTCTAAAATGGTAAATTTTTTTTCATAAACTTGATAAATGGCACATTGTTTTTAAGAATATATTGGTTAATATAGATACTACAGCATCGCTTGAAAGTTTTAGAAAGTTTATCATTGTGAGTACTTGTAAATCGTTTATTCCTGAAAGTTATTTTCGTGATTATGAAGTCTTTCCTGAACGGGAAGACGGGCCAGGAGCCATTTATATAGAAGCTGTTGATAAGGTAACTTTAAAACGAATTAGAGAAATGACTTTTGTAAATGCGAAAGATATTCTGGGAATAATATATTCTTCTAAGAGTGGCAATACTCAATTAAAATGGAGACAAATTAGGAAAAAATCAGGCAAAGTTAATGGGACTGCATCACCGAATGCATTAGTTAATCTTGTTGAATCAGGCGTATTAACGCAAGAATGGGTAGATGATTATCTTGCATCAGCACAAAATTTAAATAAATCAACTAACCAGTCAAATGAAACCTCCGAATCAAATCTAAGCCCAGCCATTTGATTTGAAATTAATATACCTGCTAAATAGTTAATATGAAAAGTAAAGAGATAACAAGTTCTTCTGGTAAGGCTATATTAATTATTCCAGAAGATTCTGATGATCTTTTTACTTTAAGAAGGATCATCAAGACAGATAATATAGTAGTGTCTGATACCTCTAGAGTTATAAAATTTGAAAAGGAATATTCTAGACCAGATAGAGAAAGAGTAAAAATCCGTGTATCGGTTAAAGTAGAAAAAATAGGTTTAGATGAATCTATAGATAGATTGAGAATAGCTGGGACAATAATTGAATCAAACAATAGTCTTGTACCAAAAGGAACATTTCATTCAATTATAGTTCAAATTGGAAATAATATTGTTGTTGAAAAAGGTAAAAAATGGGAAGATCTAGATTTAAAACTTTTGAAATCTCAATTTGTGGGAACTTTTATTATTGTAGCCATTGATACAAAGGAATCTGGAATTGCAAAAATTGCCGGAACCCATTTAGAAATTATTCCAAATATTTATTCAGGACAAAGCGGAAAATATTTTACTCAAGGAGCCAAGAATAATCCAAGTATAGAAGTCTTCTTTGAAGAAGTATATCTTGCATTACATAATATAGTAAATGAAGATGGAAACTATAAAATAATAATATTTGGTCCTGGGGAAACAAAAAGGAGGTTTTACAATTTTATTATTGGTAAAAAATCTGTTTATAAAGATATATCAACTGTTATTGATGGGATCGATGTAGCAGGCGAGGATGGAATACTGGTATTTCTCAGATCTCCATCACTTAAAGAAGTTATGGGTTCTAGTAAAATTTCCTTTGTATCTGCAATATTAGACAATATTATGTTACAGGTTAGCAGAGGTGAAGAAAAATACGTTATGGGATTCCGAGAAGTGGATGAGGCAATTAAATTGAAATCTGTTGAATCCATTGTTTTTTCTGATTCTATATTTAAAGATTTAAAGGAAGAACAAATAATAAATATGCTAAATACCGCAGAAAAATATGGAGCTAATGTATACGCTGTTGACTCTTCAACAGATATCGGATTAAGAGTATCTGCATTAGGGGGCATTGTTGCATTGCTTCGATACCAGCTTCGTTAAATTGTTTTATCCTTTTCTAGAACTTATTCGGTAATGAAATATTATTCTTGTTCTCAATAAATATTAATTGGATTTCAAGCATTTCTGCGACTGACTATAACTGTAACATTATCTAAACCGCCATTATTAAGAGCTCTTTCTACTAGGATTTTACATATTTGATCACATTTTTTTTTGTAGTTATCTTTGAATATATTTAATATTTCGTTTTCGTATATCATATCTGTAAGACCATCAGAACATAATAGTAAATATTCTCCGTGTTGCCATTTACAATTAGTTATATATGGATTAATTTGTTCGCTTATACCCAAAGCTTGAGTTAAGATATGTCTGTAAGGATGTTTGTAGGCATTTTCTGTTAAAATCCTTCTTCCTTCTCCGTCTTGATTATCTATTAATGTATGATCTATAGTCATCTTTGAAATCTTTTCTTTTATGATATCAATCAGATATAACCTACTATCTCCAATATTTGCAATATGTAAATTATTACTCTCAGATATCACACAAAGAACGACTGTTGTTCCCATATTGTGTAACGAAGGGCTAAATGATCCTTCTAATCTAATTTTAGAATTTGCAAGATTTAATGCTTGTATTAGATAATTATCTATTTTTATTTCTTTTATAATATTATTTTCTATTAGGTAGGTTAAATATTTAGAAATAGTTTCTACTGCTAGTTTACTTGCTATTTCTCCTCCATTATGACCTCCCATTCCATCTGCAATCATTAAAATTTTAGATTTTCTATTAATGTATGTACAGTCTTCGTTATTTGCTCTGACTTTTCCAATATCCGAATGAACAGAGATTTCTATGTTATTAGAAAGCACTTTGAATTGTTATTATTATTATTATTCAGACATTTTAATTTAAATTTTTTGAGCAATTACTAAAATGTTAATTTGAACTTTAGATAATCACAATATTATCCTCTATTTTTGATCTTTAGCTTTTAATAGAATCGATCATCCATTTTAAATATGACTTAGAGACATCATTCATCTTAACTTCAATGATTTCTGGAACATCATAAGGGTGAATTCTTGCAATTTCCAATTTAAGTTTTGTAGCCAGAGATTTGGTTGTTTTCAAAAGAACCATGATCTCTTCATGATCCTCAAGTTTGTTACTCCAAGAATAAAACGATCTAATAGGCATTAAACTAATACATGCACATAATTTTTTTTCTATAATTAGATCATTAACATTCTGAATTATCGATTCCTTATTTGGAAATGTTGATATTATTATGACAGCTGACTGGTTTCTCCCCCGTCTCATTGGTACTTAAACTATAATAGAGTATTATAAGATTTTAGATC
>JBIOXM010000144.1:0-22670 GCA_044869655.1 Nitrososphaeraceae archaeon
CTATACCTATGGCTTTCCAGATTGATCAAATATCTATTCAAAAAGCCACAGATCTTATTTCTTCCTGTAAAAATATTTTTATTACTGGAAGTGGTACAAGCTATCATTCGGCATTATTAGCAAAATATCTTTTCTATAAATTTGCTAAGATAAGAACAGAAATAATAATGTCAAGTGAGTTTGAATATATGTCTGCACCTATTGATGAAAACTCTGTACTAATCGCTATTTCTCAAAGTGGTGAAACAGCAGATGTTTTAAATTCAGTTAAGATAGCTAAAGAGTATAAAGCAAAAATTCTTTCCATCGTAAATATACCAACCTCTTCTTTATCTCGATTAAGCGATCATTATGTTTCCATAAATTGTGGACCAGAAATGGGTGTTGCTGCAACAAAAAGCTTTACCGCACAATTAGCAACATTATATTCGCTTATTAATAACTTATGTGGAAATAATAAACCATTAGATATATTAACACATACGTTTGGAAATGCTCTAAAAGAAATTTTAGTAGCTGACTCGTATTTAGAACAAATAGCTGATGACATACAATCTGTACAAGACATCTATATTCTAGGGAAATCATTACATTATCCAATTGCATTAGAGGGTTCTCTAAAAATTAAAGAACTTGCTTATGTTCATGCAGAAGGGATAGCTGCTGGCGAAATCAAACATGGACCTTTGGCAATGATTGAACTAAATACAGTCGTCATAGTTCTTAATCCTGAAGATGAAACTTATTATGATACATTACATAGTATACATGAGATGAAATCGAGAGGGGCAAAGATTATTGGAATTTCAAATAAAAGTAATGATATTTATGACTATTTTATTAAATTGCCTTTAGTTAATGAAAATCTGTATCCCATAATTGAAATTATCCCAATCCAAATATTATCTTATTACCTGGCATTAAAAAAGAATGCTAATCCTGACTATCCTAGAAATTTAGCTAAATCAGTGACTGTAAAATAAATCAAAATTGATTTATATTATATTTTTTTTGATTAATGTGATTTTTCAATGTTTTTCTCATATTCATTCTCGATATAATTCAATAAAGTTTCTCCATTAAGTTTTCCATTCGCATTTATCATTGCTGCTATTGATACTCCACCAGCACCAACTCCTTCTTTTACAAAGCCATTTGCAAATGCTTTTAGTCCTAATTTTGTTGATTCAATTAAATGTAAATCTGCAACAAAAATACCTACATTGTTATCTATAGATAAGAGTAAGTTTGTAAAATCTGCATTAGGATCATTCAAAATGTATTTTGTAGTACCTATAAAGACTTTATCAGTTTTAACATTAATACTTTTTAAAATTGATAAAATAGTACACATTTGAGTTCCTCCTGCGAGCATTACTCTTCCACCATTATCAATAACCCCTTGAGCAATACCCGTGACTGAAGGGATCATTGGATCTCCTATCAAAGATATAGCATCAAAAGGTTTATCTTTTAATGACCCAAAAGTTATATTATTTTTTTTCATACTTTTTCTTACAATCATATTTTTAAGAATATGTGGATTTTCCGGCATACTACTACTCATTTTATTTTCGGCATCTATCCCTAAAGAAAGCATAACCCCAAGTGCAGTCGTAGTTCCACCAGGAATGCTTTCTCCAAGAATTACAAAATCATTACTTTTAGAAAGTTGTTTTCCGAGCATTATTCCATATCTGTAGGCTTTTTCTACCTCTCCTGCCTCCATTGCTACGTCCTTCAAAATATTTTTCCCTGCTTGTAGATTAAATGAAAATAATGGTATATCTGGTTTGACTTTTACTCCTGAATCTACTACAATAAAAGGAATGTTACTAATATCTAACATTGTTTTTGTTATTAAAGCAGGTGTTGGTTTTCCATCAGGAGTTGCAGGTACATCATCTATACATTTACATCTACCATAATAAAGAAATTCGGCATCAGCGGAAGGTGTATATTTTATTAAATTTTTATTCGCACCAGCTACAGTAATACCTGGAATTTCACTTGTTTCAGTATAGGCTATTACACAAACGAAAATAGGATTATTTGATTCTAGTATATCAATACTGTGTTTGCCGTTTACTACTGTAATATCCTTATACTTTTTTATCATATGATTATTCCCCATGAGTAATAAATTTTATAAATTCATTTTTTGATCTAGGAACAAGAACATGATTATTTTTCTTTTCTTCTTCTATTGTAGAAATTGGCTTATATCCATAATTATGACCTGGATAAATAACCATATTATTATCTAATTTTATTATTTTTTCAAACAAACTGTTGTACATTTCTTCTGGATCGCTTCCTGGTAAATCAGTACGACCACAATTTCCAACAAATAATGTATCGCCCGTAATTATTATTTTAGAATCAACTATTAAACATATGCTATCCTTTGAATGTCCTGGAGTAAATAATACTTGCACAATTGTCTTTCCAATCATAAATTTGTCTCCATCATTGACTGATATATCATGTTTTTCAAGAGAATTTTCATGTTGAATAACTTTACATTTGGTGACAGCAATAATTTGATCGTTACCAAGTACATGATCAAAATGAGAATGAGTATTAATAATATAAGTTACCGTGTATTGATTTTTATTTATAATTGCAAAGATTTTTTCTAAGTCCCATGAAGGATCAACAATTGCTATTTCTTTTTCTTCATTGTCAATAATTAAATAAGTGAAATTTGCCATTTTTCCAACAGGAATTTGTTCTATTTTGAAGGTCATTATATTATTCCATCCTCAGCTTCTAAGGGTATTCCTATTTTCTTCAATATTAAATCACCTGTATATTTTGTATTATTCAATAATCCAACTTTAATTCTATGAAATGTAATTGTTGTATTAGCTCTTATTACATTTGATGTAATTTCTCCCGAATTGGGATTTAAACCTGATGGTATATCCACAGCTATAATATATGATTTAGATTTATTTATCAATTTAATTACTGATAGGTGTGGATCTTGAATTTCTCCTTTAATTCCAGTACCAAATATTCCATCGATAATTATATCAGCATTTAAAATCTTTTTTTTAATTTTTGTATCCATTTTACTCCCCATTATTAATTCTATAGTCTTATTCATTTTACTAATTATTTCAAAATTTGTTAATGCTTCTTCTGTCTTTATTGAGGATGGGTCACCCAGAAATATTACTTTTAGATTTATACCTAAACAAGTTAAATGTCTAGCTGTAACCATTGCATCACCGCCATTATTACCAGATCCACAAATAGCCAAAATTTTTAATTTGGAAATTGGTTTATTTTTAAATTTTTTGATAATAAAATCAGCTACTCCAAAACCTGCGTTTTCCATCATTAAAACTTTTTTCATCCCAAATTTACTATGTCCAATATTTTCTATTTCATACATTTGATTCGATGAAATAGCAATCTCTGACATCTTTTTGCTGATTTTTTCAACTTTCTCTTTCTGTACTTTAGTATGAATCATATTGGTATTTATGAAGTGGATTTGTATTTAATTTGATATTTTCTATTTTTTTGAAAATGCATTTTATAATTTGAAAAACTGATTTCTGTTGATCCGTTATGAGTAATTAAAAATGTTTTGCCATCATAATTACATTTTATTTGTGGAGTTTTTCCTTTTTTCCATATCGGCTCAATAATTTTATAATATTCTACAAGTTTTCTTTTTTCATAGGATAATTCATTATTAATTTTTATTCTCTTTTTTCTAAGAAACTTAAATGCTAAAATTACATATTTATAATTATAATATCTAAACATTTTAACAATTGAAAAACATCTTTCTATTTGATCGCTAGGTACATACAATGATTCACCTGTTCCTGATTTAGCTTCAATAACTAACAGAATAGCTTTATTGTTATTCACAGCTATTATATCTGGAAGACCGACACTGGAACCTCCAAGCCTTTTGGCTATCCAATTACGACTATTAAGTCTATTTACAATAGAATATTCATAACTGTATCCCCTGCTTCTACGAATGTTTCCCAAGTATTTTTATATTCAATAATCAAACTTTATTAATTGTTAGTTTTAATTGGTATATCTCATTATAATCTTGATTAATTAAAACTCTATATTATGACATTATTCAATAAATATATGGTATCTGAAAAAATTAAGATTTCACTTAAATCTATTAATGATGAAATGAAATTAATCGAAAATAGAAGAGAGCAATTAATAAAAGAATCGAGAGATATTATTATTTTATGCAGCCAGGCTATTATATCTCTTCATCAAGGTCAGATACAAGAAAGTCAATTAAAATTAGATAAAGCAAAAGATTTGTACTTCTCTCTCAGAACACTTGCTCAGGCAGATCTTTTAAGATATTTGTCTATATCAGAACAAGAATTAGTAGAATGTAGTCTTTTGATGAGTATAGTAAAAAATGAAGCTTTACCTGGATCAGATGAAATTGGAGTTTCTAGCCAAGCATATCTCTTTGGAATATTAGATTGTATTGGTGAAATAAAGAGAATGGTTTATGATATGGTTAGACTCAATAGATATGACCAGGCAGAATATCTTTTTAGAGTCATGCAAGAAATTTACAGTGAAATTTATCCATTTTCCATATATGATAACATAGTAAATGGCATAAGGAAGAAATTGGATGTATGTAAAATCTTAATCGAAAATACAAGGGAATTGATAACAGAAGAAGCTAGACGATCAATCATAATTGAATCGTTAAAGAAATTAGAAAACAATTTGTAATGAAGAGAAATTTTTCAAATAATGTTGAATATAAAGTAAAGTTAATTAGAAACAATACTAAATTTTTTTTATACTTCAATGAGAGATAATGAAAAAGTCCAAAAAATAATAAATGATGTTACTCAAAAAGGAAATAAGGTAATTACTGAAGAAGATGCAAAATCTATCTTATCAGTATATGAGATAAGTGTACCTGCATATTCTATAGTCACGAGTGAATCAGAAGCAGAATCTAAAGCAAAAGAAATTGGGTTTCCACTAGTTGCAAAAATAGTATCAGATCAAATTCTACATAAAACAGATGTTCAAGGAGTAAAAGTTGGCTTAAACAATGAAAATGAAGTTAAAGAAACATTCAGAGATATGTATAATCGTTTGTCTAAAGATTATAAAGTTAAAGGAGTCCTCTTAGAAAAGATGGTTCCTAAAGGAATTGAATTAATAGTGGGGTTACAAAACGATCTTCAATTTGGTCCCGTTCTGATGCTTGGTTTGGGGGGAATTTATACCGAATTATTTAAAGATGTATCATTCAGAGTTCTTCCAATAACTAAAGAAGATGTATTAGATATGATAGACGATCTAAAAGCTAAAGAGATCTTAAAAGGGTTTAGAGGCGCCCAGCCAATAAATCTCGAAATGCTTTGTGATGCAATTCTCAAAATTGGTAAATTGGGAATTGATATGGCTAAATATATTGATAGCATCGATTTTAATCCGGTTATAGTTTATCCCAATAATTACTATGTCGTTGATGCAAAAATTCTTTTAAAATCAGTTCCTGATGAAAATATCATTTCTCAATCAATACCTGATTCACGTTATATGAATACATTCTTTAATACGAATTCAATAGCATTAATAGGAGCCTCTCCAGAAGAAGGTAAGATAGGCAATTCTGTCTTGAAAAGTTTATCTAAATATGATTATAAAGGTAAAATCTATCCAGTAAATGCAAAGGGTTATAATGAGATTTTAGGTTTAAAAGCATACAAAAACTTAGAAGAGATTAATGAAAATATAGATCTAGTAATAGTCACAGTTGATTTAAAATTTGTGCCCGCTATATTGGAAACATGTGGAAAGAAAGGAATACATAATATGGTAATCATTTCCGGAGGAGGAAAAGAACTCGGTGGAGAAAGAGCAGAAATAGAACAAAAAGTGAAAGAATTATCTTCTCAATTAAAAGTTAGAATAATCGGACCAAACTGTATAGGAATGTTTAATGGTGAAAACCGATTAGACTGTGCTTTTCAAGGACATGATAGAATGGTTAGACCAAAAAAAGGAGATGTTGCTTTCTTATCTCAAAGTGGAACTATTGGAATTGCTTTTATGGAAACTTCAGACTCTTTTGGAATGAGCAAAATGGTTTCTTATGGTAATCGTTCTGACGTAGATGAGGCGGATATGATTTGGTATTTAGCAGAAGATCCAAAAACAAATGTAATTGGTCTCTATGTTGAAGGTCTTGGTGATGGTAGAAAGTTTATGAATACTGCCAAGAGAGTTATAAAAGAAAAAAAGAAACCTATTGTTGTTTTTAAAAATGGCCGAACCCAAAGAGGAGCTAAACAAGCAGCATCTCATACGGGATCATTAGGTGGATCATATTCTGTTGTCAAAGGAGCGTTTGATCAAGCAGGAATTATATCTGTTGATAGCTATGAGGAATTGACTGGATCATTAAAAGCTTTAACTTGGCAACCTATTCCCAAAGGAAAGAATGTTGCTTTAGTAACCAATGGGGCAGGACCCATAATCGCTGCAATAGATCATTTTGAGAGATTAGGATTAAAAATTGCTGAATTAAGTGAAGATTCTAAACAGGAGTTTAAGGAACATTATCCTTCCACTTATGTTATAGGCAACCCTCTTGATGTAACGGGTTCTGCAAATGCTGATGATTATAAATTCGCCATTCAAACATTTATGGATGATCCTAATGTTGATATTATAATGCCATGGTTTGTTTTTCAAGATGATCCTCTGGAAGAAACTATTGTAAAAATATTGGCAGATTTTCAAAAACTAAAGAAAAAACCAATTTTAATAGGGGCTTTAGGTGGCCCATTTACTATTGATATTTCAAAAAGATTAGAAGAACAGAATGTACCAGTATATCATTCAGTAATATCATGGGTTACAGCAGCTGGTGTCCTTGCAAAATGGTCAGAGCTTCAAAATATAAAGTCGTAGTGTCTTTGTTAAGACAGGGAAAACTTATATTCTTTTTAAAACCTAATTGAATTATGGAAAGTACACAACAATCACAAATAGTAACTGTTACACCAAAAGCCGCAGAAAAAGTTAGTGAATTTATGAAACAAGAAGGAAAAGATACTTTATTTCTTCGTGTATATGTCACTGGTGGAGGCTGTTCTGGCTTATCTTACGGCATGGGTTTCGAAGAAACCTCTGAAGAAGATGATCTTGTTATAGAACAAAATGGTGTCAAAATTTTAATAGATAATTACAGTCAAAGATACTTGAAAGGAGCTAATATTGATTATATTGATAGTCTTATGGGCTCAGGATTCAAAATTAATAACCCCAATGTAACCAAAAGCTGTTCATGCGGTCATTCATTCTCTACTGAGTAACCTCAAATTTTTTAATTATTTATAATTTATTGCTAGGATAAAGTTTTTGAGGCGAGTAAAAAAAATTAAAGATAATAAATTATTATGGCCATAACCCTCTGATATTAATTGCTTCAACAACTCTCTGGACTGCAAGTAAGGTAGCAGCTTTTCGCATATCTACTTTGTATTTTTCATGAGTATCATAAACATCAAAGAATGATTTTGTGATGTTCATATCTAATCTATTATTAACCTCTTCCTCTGTCCAGTATTCTCTTCTTAAATTCTGTAACCATTCAAAATAAGAAACAGTTACACCACCTCCATTAGCAAGCACGTCAGGAATCACCAAAATATTTTTTTTATATAATATATCATCTGCTTCTGGAGTAGTAGGGCCGTTAGCTGCTTCTGCTATGATCTGTGTTTTTATTTTATCTACATTATTTTGAGTAATCTGATTTTCCAATGCTGCAGGAATTAACAAAGTACATTCTGTTTCCAGAAGTTCATCATTAGTAATTGATTTCGCATCTCCAAAACCTACTATGCTCCCTGTTTCAGTTTTAAATTTCATTAATTCCTCTACAGACATGCCATTTGTATTAATTATTGCACCTTGAGAATCTGAAGCTGCTATCATCTTAGCACCTTGCTCTTCAACTAGTTTGGAAGCAAATTGTCCTGCATTTCCAAAACCTTGAACTACAAATGTAGCTTGTTTCATGTCTATGTTTCTTTTTTTAGCAGCTTCTCTGACGGTATATGCCAAACCCCTACCTGTGGCCTCAGTTCTGCCTAATGAACCCCCAATTGCTAGTGGTTTTCCAGTTATTACTTCTGGTTGAACAAAATTTCCTTTGAGTGCAGAATAAGTATCCATAATCCAAGCCATTTCTTTCCCTCCAGTATAAACATCGGGTGCAGGAATATCCTTGTAAGGACCTATAATATCAGCTATAAGGTATGCAAACCTTCTAGTCATTCTTTCTAATTCATTTTCTGACATCTGTTTTGGATTGCAAATTATTCCACCTTTTCCACCTCCATATGGAATATTAGCTATTGCACATTTCCATGTCATCCACATTGATAAAGCCTTAACTTCGTCTAGGGTAACATCAGGGTGATATCTTATTCCACCTTTGTGAGGTCCCCTGGCATCATTATGTTGGGATCTAAACCCAGTAAACACCTTAATCGTTCCATCATCCATTCTTGTTGGAATAGAAACAGTTAGAATTCTTTTGGGATTGGATAATATTTCAAGCATTCCTTTGTCTAGATTGAGAATCTTAGACGCTTCTTCTAGTTGTTTTAGTGCTACTTCAAATGGATTTATTTTTTCATGTAAATTAGATGAAGACATATATTTTATTCATAATGTGTTGTTTAATATTAGATAATAAATATATCTCTAAAAATTATCATTTTTCATCTTTTTCAAAATAATTAAACGCAGTTGCTCATCAGACATATTCAAATATTCGATATTGAGTGATATGGCAATTTTTTCTAGTTTTTCCCTTTCTGTTGAAACAGGTCCATGTATTATATTTCCAAAATAAAGATTTTTTTCGTTATTGTGATAATCAAATGAATTAGTATTGAATTTAACTTTATCTACTTCCTCAAGAAGAGTTTGTTTGGTTTTGTTATATTCGCCAATTGCTTTGCCTAAGTGTCTTGCCATATTTGGTAATTTTCTTGAACCAAAAAGCAAAAATATAGTTATTAAACCAATTATTACCCATTCTGATCCACCAATTCCCATATTATCTATAAGAAATACACATACTTTATTTATTAATTAGGCTTTATCAATTATTGAGCTCCTTAATAGTATTTCACATTATTTATAATAATATCAAATTTAATAATGGTTCATTTGTGCATTAGTATTGGTCAAAGCACTTATATTCGTGCCAATCAACCATAATTTTACTTTACAATAAACATGAGGTTATGGAATTGCCTAATACTGGTATAGTAAAATATCACGTTAAATTAAGTTTCGACGTAGATGGACTCGTAGAAAAAGCTGATATAATAGGTGCTATTTTTGGCCAAACTGAAGGGCTCTTAGGACCTGAAATGAATTTGAATGAATTACAAAAGGTCTCAAAAGTGGGTCGAATCGAAGTCAATGTGGACACTAAGTCGAATATAGCAAAGGGTGATGCTCTTATTCCTATGAGCACTGATATATCCACTGCTGCTCTAATAGCTGCTGCAATAGAAAGTATAGATAAAGTAGGACCATTTCAAGCAAGGTTTGAATTGTCCGGCATAGACGACATTCGTGCTATAAAGAAAAAAGTTATAGTAGATAGAGCGAAAAAGATTGTACAAGAATGGGCTACTAAAACTATTAGCGAAGGTGAAGAAATGCTTAAAGATGTATATGATGCAAGCAAACCTGGAAAACTTACCACATTTGGAAAAGGGCAACTTGCATGTGGCACAGGTGTATTCAATGCTGATTGGATTATTTTAGTAGAAGGTAGAGCTGATGTTATTAATCTATTGAGAGCAGGATTTGATAATTCTATAGCTATAGAAGGTGCTAAGATAGATGAGAGTATCATCCATCTCACTGAAGGAAAAAAGGTTATAGCTTTCTTAGATGGTGATAGAGCAGGGGATTTAATTTTAAAAGAACTCCATGGCTTAGTTAAAATTGATAAAGTATTTAGAGCACCTGCTGGAAGAGAAGTTGAGGAATGTACACCTTTAGAAATCACCGAAATATTAAACAATGCTGTGGACTATGCTAAAGAAGAATCGTTCTCGTCTATAAAAAAACAACAATCTTTATTACAAAATCATAAAAAATACAATAAAAACGATAGAGAAAAAATTTCTTATCAGCAGACACAATCACAATTTAATCAAATTGAAACTTATCCAATAACCAAAGAAGATAATGGATTACAAACGAGTAACGAATCCAAATCAGTCATTAGAAATATATATTCTCAAATCAATGAAACCTTAGAAGCAATTCTTCTTGATGGCTCAATGAATACCGTTATGAAAGTTCCTGTTTCTGAGATAGTCAAAAAACTTTCGGATTCATCTGGGGGAAAAATATTGGTTCTAGATGGAATAGTAACTCAAAGATTGATTGATGCTTCTGATAAGGCTGGTATTGAACAAATCATAGGTCACAGGTTAGCTGATATAAAACGTAATTCATCTATTAAAGTAGGTACATTTACTGAAATGGGATTACAATAATTAATTTTATGAGTAATATTACCTTACAACACATAGTAATTCTTTCAGAATTGTTGTTGTGTGGCGCCAAGAATAACTTTGTTGAGTTAACCACTAATGAAATAGCAAAAAAAATAAAACGATCACAACAATTAGCTTCTAAAGAATTACTCGATCTTGAATTTTTTGGATGTATAAAAAGAAACAAAAAAAATAGAAAATATACTATAAAAGTTACAGAAAAAGGGTATCAACAAGTATATGATCACTTTTTATTTCTAAAGACTGCAGTAGAGTCTTTTAAACATGTTATTGATTTTGAGGGTCATATTATAACTGGAATGGGAGAAGGTGCCTATTACATGTCACTAAATGGATATAAAAAACAGTTTAAAGAAAAATTAGGGTATGAGCCTTATCCAGGGACTCTAAATATAAAATTAAATTCTATGTTATTTGTAGAGGCAAAAAAGGAGATGTTAAAATATCCGGCGATCAAAATTGAAGGATTTAGTGATCACTCTAGAACTTTTGGTTGGGTAAAATGTTATCCTGCTTATATTAATGATAGTAAAAACATAAACTCCTCAATTTTAATATTAGAACGAACTCATTATGATGATTCTATAATTGAGCTAATAGCTCCATTTTCCATTAAAGAACAATTTTTATTGAAAAACGGTGATTACGTAAAATTGAAAGTTAATACTAATAATCCTCTCTGATGAAGTAAAATTATATATTGTATAATGAATCTCCTAAATCTCGTTTTAATTCTGAACTCTTCACATTTGGTATAGGAGTGTTTAACCTTAATATACTAACATTCATATTTCTTTCCTTGCAATTCTCTGCAATGAATTTCTCAGTATGTAATTGATCATAACCCAATGCTATAATGTCAGGTTTAACATGCTCAACTGTATCAAATAATGTACCTTTTTTTCCAATTAATGCCAAGTCCACAAAATTTAATGAAGAAACCATTTCTCTTCTCAACTTTTCATTATGAAATATGATTCTATTTTTTTTTATTTTAGTAGCCGTAGTTTCTGTTGCAATTACTACTACTAAAACATCACCAAGTAATTTTGCAGCCTTGAGTGTAAATATATGGCCAGGATGTAGTATATCGAAAACCCCTCCAACAAGGACTACTTTTATCGTCTCTCGTCCTAATGTATTTAATTTATATTGTTCAGAGTTTACTTTTCCTATAAATCCTAATTCTATTAGTCTCCTCATCCTTGATTGAAAAAAGGTGGTATCTAATTGATATTTCTCTTGTAAATATTGTAAAAATGATTTTGATGGATCTAAATTACTTATGTATATTGCTTTCAAAATAAGTTTATCGAGTGATTTCAATTCTATCCCAAGATTTTAAATAAACTACTTCATAAATAATATATATTCGTTTGAGGAAAACATATTTACATTTATGATTTTCATATCATATTTTGAATTTTCATTATTCTCTTTACTCCTATTAGTGAATTACCAAAAAAGACTTTGTATAATATCTTCTCATAATCCTTTTATAAGGATTGTATCTATTTAAAACTAAATTGGTCAAATTTTGTCCTGAATGTGGTGGAGATTTAAAAATGGATTCATCTACAAGAAATTTTATTTGCAAAAGTTGTGGCCTCTATGCTTCAAGAGACAAAATTGAGGAACTAAAAGACAAATCACAAATTAGTTCTTCTGACTCTAAAGAAAGAACGCATGCCGATTATTTAGATTGGTGGCAATCATCAAAAAAAGAAAAACAAAGAAATTAGTTTTTGAATATTAAAAGAATTCTTTGGTTTTTTCAATCATTTCTTTTTGTAATGAGATCATCTGTTCTTCTTTTCTAGTTCTTAAAACTGTCATTAACTCTGTTTCTTTCACGTAAGTAATTGATAATATTTTATTCACAATTATATCTCTGAGGTTATCCAAATTTTTTGATCGAATTTTAATTAGCAAATCAAATTTGTCATAGATTTCATGTATTTCTAAAATTTCGTCGATTTCCATTAGATTTATTGTAGTTTCTTCTGTTCTTCCCTTTTCAATTTTTAAATTAATAAATGCTAGATGGTCGTAACCCAGCAAATCATTATCGACAAAAATAGTGAATTTTTTTATAATACCCAAAGTCAATAGTTTCCTGACTCTAGTATGAATAGTGGCATCTGAAATCCCAATTTGTTTAGCTAATTCAACAAATGGTAATGATGAATTTTTACTTAAAACATCCAAGATCCTACAGTTAATATAATCTAAGAAATTTGGCTTAATATTCATAATTCTTCAATTCTATTACTAAAATATATTAATACTGATTCAATACATATTAAATTTCAGTAATCCATATACAATTCGCATTGCATAATAAAATATAGAGGCATGATCTACACTAGTTTTTGAAAGTTTAGTTTAAATTAAATATCTATTAAATAATAAAAAATTTGTCAAATAAATGCAACGTTTCCTATGTTCAAAATGTCAAAAAATAGAGGGAATATATTTTCGACAATATTCAGGTGAATATCTTTGCAGATCTTGTTTTATAATTTCAATTGAAGAAAAAACCTCTAGAACTATTTCAAAATATTCAATGATCAAGTACGGGGATAAAATTGCAATTGGAGTTTCAGGCGGTAAAGATAGTCTTTCCTTACTATTAGTTTTAAATCATATATTTGGAAGAAAGAAAACTAATGATATTATCGCAATTACAATAGATGAAGGAATTGCTGGTTATAGAAATGAATCTTTAAGAATAGTTAAAGACTTTTGTTCTAAACTTCATATCAAAAACGAAATCTTTAGTTATAAAGAACTTTTTGGAATGGATATGGATGAAGCTATGTCGTTACGACCTTCAGAAAAAATGACTTCCTGCTCTATATGTGGAACATTTAGGAGAAGAGCGATAGATATAGCTGCAGATTTTGTAGAAGCAAATGTTATTGCAACAGGACATAATCTTGATGATCACATCCATTCTTTTATGATAAATATTATAGCAGGAGATGTAAATAGAATAGGATGGATATATCCAGAACCAATTTATTATGGTAAAAATGAGGTAAAAAAAATTAAGCCATTCATAGAAATTTATGAGCGAGAAATAGTTTTTTATGCACTTCAACAAAATATTCCATTTCAATCCGAGCAGTGTCCATATCAAGATGAAAGTATTCGGAGTGAAATAAGGGACTTCTTTAATACTTTAGAAGAAACACGATCCGGCATTAAATATAGTACTTATAATTCACTATTGAAAATATCAAAAACATTAAAAAAATACGATAGTTCAGTGAAAAATAAATGTACAATATGTGGACTGGATTCTACTCAATCTGTTTGTTCAGTTTGTAAAAATATCAAAATTCTAAAAAATGACTTATAAACAAATATAACTTAAAAAAGCTAAATCAATATTGCGGAGGCAGGGAGGATTGGGGTGCTAGCCGTACCCTTATCTGGAAATCGGCTTTATGCCAGGATCAGTAACTATTAGATAAATCCTTGGATAGGAATTTCCTGCGTATTAAGTTAAAATGAAATCACGCCGAACTGGACGGATATGAGCAGCGAACCATGCGAAGGTATGGTATCGACTGTTAATTCTCGAAATGGGTGAGGTCCGGGAGGGAGCAACCCTAAGGTGACATAACCGTGCTAGTTCGTCTACGTGGTGGATCATACGAGATACGAGATTGGGATTTTTATCAAAGGTGGTACTAATAGGCTGCCTTCGCATTACGAATAATAATTTCAAAGTCTATTTCTGCCTTATTTTGCACTAACAATTTTTTATGTTGTTATAACCAATGACGCAATTTTAAAAAATCATCAATAGGTTCATTTTTTAAAATCTTAATTAAAGCTTCAGCTTGTGGGACAGAAAGTAATGGTTTAGTAAAATGATTGTCTATAGCTATTCTAGGACAAGCTACTTGAATATAGGCATCTATTCCTTTAAAATTTCTTAATCTTTCTTCCGTGATTTCTGTTAAAGCAATTAATTGGATGTCCTTTCCTAAGATTTCTAGGGATTTTTTAAATTTTAATGCTTTAATCTTTGAGAATTGGCCTTCTTTTAATCCTATTATTATCCCAATTTTGGTTGCTTCTTGTGCTTTATAAATTGATAAAATCGTTTTCTTTTCCATGATTCTGGCCTTATCATTTACTTGTTGGAATTCATTAAAGTATGGATCCAACATGAAAGTAGGTTTCTCAGTTGACATTGCAATACTTACAGAGTGAAACATACTTTGGCCTAAGAAAATATAAGCATCTATTGTCTTTTGTATATCATAAGCTGTATAAAATTCACAGCCAAAAACTTGACCATCATTTAACTGCCCTTTACCATCACCAATTATAATTTTAAACCCATAATTTTCTAATATTTTTTTCGAAGGTTGTAATTGATTTAAGTGTTGACTATCTGTAACTATACCCAACGTTTTATATTCTTTATTTACCGGATCCTGAGCAAATTTTTCTACTACTATATCGAATTTTACATCATCGTATGCATTGATCATAATTACTTTTTTATCAAGAGTTTCCATAGAAATTGTATGTCCAATATTAAACAATAGATCTGCACCTAGCATATCTGCAGCATGAGTATTGACATCACAGGAGCCCCAACAACTATCACCTATTATATATGCCGGAATATCAAATAGGTCCATAATTTTTTTTCCAGTTTCTTGCATTCTGGGGAATAATGCCTCAGGTCCATTCAGCGCTACAGATAACGGTTTCCTTTTTCTGATTACTTCAAAAACTTTAGCTTCATCAATTGAAATCAATCTACAATCCCATTAAAATTAAATATCTCTCCCATATTATTTTTCATATCATTATCACTTATGATAGTCTATTTTAGAAGAAAATAATATAGAGGATACTTAGCATTGACAAAAATTGGTAATGTTTCGATAGATAGGAATTCTGTAAAAATCATGGGAGTAATGAATCTTAGTCCTGAATCTTTTTATAAACATTCAATAAAAACAAATGTGAATAGTATTTCTAAGTATGTAAAAAAGCTAGAAATTGATGGGGCAGATATAATAGATATAGGAGCAATGTCTACTGCCCCCTACCTAGATACTATGATTAGTCCAAAAATAGAAATTTCAAGATTACAAAAAGCAATTAAGATTATACGTAACAGTTGTAAAATTCCTGTATCTATAGATACTCCTAGATCTAGGGTAGCGGAAGAGGCCCTTAAAATAGGGGTAGATGCAATAAATGATGTTTGTGGACTAAAATATGATCCGAAAATGGCTGAAGTTATAGCAAAACATAATATTCCAGTTATACTTGGGGCGTTTGAAAAAAAACCTACTAAAGTTCTAACGGCTAAATCTTTATCAACTAAAAGGATTCTTCATGATAGTATAACAATTGCTCAGCAAGCTGGTATTAAGAAAACCAATATCATTGTAGACCCATCAATAGGTTTTTTTAGACAAGAAGGTAATAATCCCTTTTTTACAAAGATAACAAAAATACCATGGTATTGTAGAGATATAGAAATAGTCTATAATCTAAAAGAACTCACGAAGCTCTCTGTTCCAATTTGTATTTCTCTTTCAAATAAATCATTTTTAGGAAAACTTATGAACCTAGAAATCAATGAACGACTTATTCCATCAGTAATAATGGAGATTATTGCTGTTCTAAATGGTGCAAAGATTATTCGCACTCATAATGTTAAAGAAACAGCATTAGCATTACATACTTTACAATTGCTAGATTAGTGTTATTTTAAATTGTTTTTTCCATTTACAAAAAATATGACTTATTCAAGTTAAAACTTCGGACAATTAAATAAGATTGAGGCAAAACTTATAATTCATCCTTCTCTTAATAAAAAAATGAATATTGAATATTAGAGAAGGTCTAACTTTTGACGATGTATTATTAATCCCGAAACGTTCTCCAATTATTTCCAGATCTCAAACGAATTTGAAAACCAAATTATCAAGAAATATCAATTTGAATACTCCTGTTATTAGTGCTAATATGGATACGGTAACTGAATCACCTATGGCTATCGCATTAGCAAGAGAAGGAGGTATTGGAATTATACATAGGTTTATGTCAATACAAGAACAAGTAGATGAGGTATTAAAGGTTAAAAGATCTGAATCTGTTATGATAGAACAACCATATACTATTAGTATAGATTCATCGGTAGGCTATGCGAAAAAGATTATGCATGATTTTGGTATCTCTGGTCTTCTTATAGAAAAAGATAAGAAACTGGCAGGAATAATTACTAAAAGAGATCTTCTATTTGAAACTAATTTTGAAAATAATATTTCTTCAATAATGAGTAAAGACGTAGTTTTTGCTGAATTAGGTACTACAATCGAAAAAGCGAAATATATTTTACATAAGAACAGAATCGAAAAACTACCTATCCTTGATAAAGATAAGCAGATTATAGGACTAATAACTAGCAAAGATATTTTAAAAATGGAAGAGTTTCCGAATGCTTCTAAAGATAAAAAAGGACGTTTATTGGTGGGAGCAGCTGTAGGGGTGAAAGGAGATTACCTAGAGAGAACAGAAGCATTGTTGGATGCAGGTGCAGATGTTATGGTTGTTGATATAGCTCATGGTCATAGTGATAATGCTATTAATTGCGTTCATTTAATAAAAAAAGCTTTTAAAGATTGTGAGTTGATAGCTGGTAATATTGCTACTGGCCAGGGAACAGAGGACTTAATTAGAGCAGGTGTCGATGCAGTTAAGGTTGGAGTAGGTTCTGGGTCAATTTGTATCACTAGGGTTATTACTGGTTCTGGCGTCCCACAATTAACAGCAATTTTGGATAGTGTAAAAATTGCAAAAGAACATGAAGTTCCTGTGATTTCAGATGGAGGAATTAGAAATTCAGGAGATTTAACTAAAGCACTCGCCGCAGGTGCTTCATCTGTCATGGTCGGAAGTCTATTAGGAGGAACTGACGAAAGTCCTGGAAAAACACTTGTTAAAAATGGTAAAAAGTACAAGATCTATAGAGGAATGGCCTCTTTTTATGCTTCATTAGGAAGAAAATATCGTGAAGAGGGACAACAAATAATCGAATCGGAAGATCTTAATGATTATGTTCCGGAAGGCGTAGAGGCAATGGTATCTTATAAAGGGAGTGTAGTGGAAATTATTCGTCAATTAGTTGGGGGTCTCCGTTCAGGGTTAAGTTATTGTGGTGCAAAAACTATCGATGAAATGCAACGAAATGCGGAATTTGTCCGAATAACAACAGCAGGATATATTGAAAGTCAACCGCATGATGTAAACGTGATGTAAAAAATTTTTTTTATAGCAGTTATAACGGTTTTTGATATCATAATATTTATAGAATGATACACTAATAATTTAAGGTCTTGTTACAAATTTTCTTATTTGCATGTTAGAAGTCAGAAGTTACTGTATCTATTAAATTATATAATGTAATTTTTATTAGGATATATAGATTGTCTATTGATGTAACAGTTCAAGTATTAAAGGAAAATGTTGGAAAGAACATAATGATTAAACTAAAAGGAGATAAAATAGTTAGAGGGATACTTGCAAAATTTGATCAACATATGAATCTTGTATTAAGTGATGCTATAGAATCTAAAGGCGAAGACCAGACTAAATTAGGAAATATCCTTCTTAAAGGAGATAATATAATAATAATATCCCCGCAAGAATAACTTGGAGTTATTTGTTTTTCTTTATGTTTATTAGAAAAAATAATAAATTTTAATATAGGCTATTCCTGCGGTGCGTGGACTTTGGTCTTCATCTCATGTTATACATGATCAGTTCGCCCATCGATTGCCACGCACCGATAGTATGATAGAAAGAGGACCCAGAAATTAAATTGTATGGATTATAACTATTTCTTTGTCAGCATCAACTGTAACTGTAGTATTACTATTTATTGATCCAAAACTTAATCCTGTTCCGTCTACAAGTGGAATATCTGAGATTGCACATCCTGATGCAGTTATGATGTCACATTTATTGGTACAAATAATCGCTTTTGGATTGAAACCATTGATTTTTAACGAATAAAAAATATAAGCTCCCACACTACTTCCAATACAATTTGGAAAAATCAGAATTCTATTTTTGAGTGTTTGATTAAATAAATCATGGTCTTTGTCTTTTATCTGTCCAGTTTTTGTATCAAACATAGACAGCATGTTTAATGGCTTATTCGACAAGAGTGCCAAACCTTCTGCCTTTCCGCCAACAATTTTTTTGCAATTTATATTTCTCATAACTAAATCATTCACAATATTCTTTTATTATGGATTTCATATCTTTTAAAGAAACGTCTATTTTGTTTGCATGTTTCATATAGTATGCACATTTTATGCTATTAGTTACAATTGAATCATACTTATTTTTTGTTATTAACGGAGTCAAACATGTACATGAATCACAATTAATATCCGCGCCTGCATTTTTTAATTTGCTAACCATTTTATTATTACATTCGGTAAGTGAACGAGGACAAAATATCATACACGGTTTTTTAAATTTTTTTCTCTCGGTTAAGTGACCAAGTAGGTTTATTTCTTCAAAACCTAATTGAGGACTTCCAAATACTATTAATTCTCCTTTTTCAGCTGTATTTAAATCATCTTTTACTTGTTTTAGCTCGGTTTTCCCAAAAGAAATTTTCTCACAGGAATTATTTTTAGTACTAAACATTCCACACATACCTGATGTTCCTATTCCTGCCGAAATAGCTTTTGATTTGATTATATCTAAACTTTCAGAATTAATTTCCAAACCTATACAATTATCTTTTGCTATTTTTCCAGCAAAGTAACCTAATAATCCAAAGTCAGATTCTGTTTGTAGGTCTGTGTCTAGTTGTATGCTAGTAGCTGGTTTTCTAAGATCATCAATTAACAAGTCAGAATATGGAGTCTTGCCAGTTATGGCACTTGCTAATGAGCTCAAAGAACTTTCTTTGTTGGTCTTGATACCTAATATAGAATTTGTGAATACCGCTGCATTACTTTCTGCAAAACTAACGATCTCGCCTTTTTTTGGCAAAGTAAAAATTTCATAAGGTATACAAGTGAAAGAAGGTTTGATCCCTAATGATAAATATGAATTTATAATTGACAATTGATTTATTTTAAAATCTTCTGTAATGTTATTGTCTTTCTTTAAGTCAAATCCCATTGGATTTAACGTTGTTGTGACTGTAACTTTAGTTTCTTTATCTAACTCTGAAAGAAATTTTACACCAGCTTCGCCTATTGTGTTAAAATTAACTCCCGATACATGCGCCCACTTAATAGGAATTAGTTTTGTTGCATTATTAGCATTTCCTATTGAAACAAGTATTTTATATGCTAGCATCAATCCATCACCATATTCTCCTTGTAATGCCCTCTCTTCTTTTCTTGTCAATTCCATTCTTTAAATTCAAAAAATAATACAATCTTGTCATTTAAAAGTTCTTATCGTTATTTCTAAAAAAATACCTAATAGATATAATTCTTAAAAATTATCTAACAAATAGTCTATTAATAGGGTATTATTTATAATATATGTGCAATTTGTAACCTGGTTCCCATATTATCAAGTTATCCGACAGAAAATGGGTTATAGTACAGAAGAAGATCAAAAAGCTGCATATTTATTATCTAATTTAATAAAGAGAAAATTTCTTGATCCTAAAATTTTGGATAAAAAGATAAATGGTAAAAGAATATTGGTTATTGGTGCTGGACCGAATTTAGATCTTTATACCTCTTTTATCAAGAAAAATAAATCGTACATCAAGATTGTTGCAGATGGAGCAGTAAAATTTTTAATAGATAATAACATTAAGCCTGATATAGTGGTGACAGATTTAGATGGGGATCTTCATTATTTGATAAAAGCAGAAAAGCTCGGAGCAATTATAGTAATTCATGCTCATAGTGATAATATAGATTTAATGGAAAAATATGTTCCTAAATTTAGGAAAATTATCGGAACAACCCAAGTAATGCCTGTTCCCAATGTATTTAATTATGGAGGATTTACTGATGGTGATAGGTGTGTATTCCTTGCGGAGGAGTTTGGGGCAAAAGACATAGTATTAATTGGAATGTTATTTGATGACAATATAGGACCATATTCGAAAGAGAAAATAGATAATGTTGAAGTGAAAAGAGAAAAACTCCAAATTGCAAAAAAACTTTTACAGATTCTTGCTAAAAATTCAAAATCAAATTTATTTGATACTTCTAAGAAACCTATAAGTGGTTTTAAACCATTTAAAATTCTCCCCTAATTTTCTAAAATGAAAATTAATTTTTAATTATAATAAAGTTTTATACTATAAGAATAAGTTCTGTATTCAGTCATCAATATACTCTTATGAAAGTTATATAATTTCAAATCTTATTTTCAGTGTATTTTGTTAACATTTTGTTAACCTTTCGAAGATGAATTATCAAAGAATTTCTTATTATATCAATTAGCAAGATTAATGAGAAAGCAGAGTAGTTCACCACCCTAGATTATAATATGATATATACTCTGATCTGTACTATGGTCTTCTTAATTAGTGGTACTTTCTTATATAAATGATTTATGTCATCTATAACCTAAATTTTTTTGAAAGTTAATTAAATTCATCAATGAGTAATTCTTAATATGATTTAATAGACTCACTAGGAAAAATTGATAAATAGCCTTTGACATAAAATTAGATTAAAAAATTACCTGTAAAACAGTATATCATCAGGAAATAGAATTGTATCTGTTTTATACTCCCCACTCATTTTCAATTCTAAAACCTTGTCAAATAGAATATTGAATTATTTAGCATCAAAAACAACTTTATATTCTTATATTATATTTACATTGAATGTTAAATTATTCAGAAGAGGATGTTAAAAATGCTGCAGAGTTGAGAGATTGGGTATTAAAACAGCTCTCTGATAAACAAGAAGAAATAGACAGACTAAAACGCCTTCTTCTACTCATAGATAACTTATTGAAACAGGAAAGTTTTAAACCTGCTTCTAAACTTCAACGTTCAATAAATAACACCGAAGCTTCTAGTATAGGTGAAACACAAGAATCAGTTCTTCGTAATAAATCTAATATTAAAACTGAGTCCAAAAAACATAATCTCACTAATTTAAATGAGAATGTGTCCAAATTTACTGAAACAAGAGAACTTAAAAGACTTAAGGATAATTTATTATTAGCAAAAGTAAATATATCATCACAAACAATTGAAATAATTCCAGAAAATGATCTATTATTTAGTATGGATACTCCTCCATTCAAATCATTTTTTATAAAAAGGATTCTAGAAGGAATGATCACTCAAGATCGAGATAGAAATCGCCAAAAACAGGCTTTAAATAATGAGCCTTTAAACTATTCTATCGATGAATATGAAGGAAAAATTAAAAAGATAATCATTAACAATTATAGAGAAAAAGAAAGGTTAACTGATATTATTAATACATCTGCTTGGGTGTTAACGAGAATGTTAGAAAAAGAGAATACTTTTGGAAATAGACCTTAAATTGGATAAAATAATTATTTTAGATTTTGGATCTCAATACAGTCATCTAATATGTAGAAGAATCAGAGATGCAAATGTTTTTTGTGAAATTTATCCGTATAATCTTACTTCTGATCAAATTAAAAAATTATCTCCAAATGGTATAGTTTTTTCTGGCGGCCCATCTAGTGTATATGCTGAGAATTCTCCCAAACCCGATAAAAAGATATTTGAACTTGGGATACCCATACTAGGAATATGTTATGGGCATCAAATCATCGTTGATAATTTCAAAGGAAAAGTCAAAAGATCTCATACTAGAGAATATGGAAAAGCAGTATTGACAATAGATGATAAATCGGATCTTTTTAAGAATTTAGACAAAACCATAAATTGTTGGATGAGTCATAGCGATGTAGCAGAAAAGACTCCTAGTGGATTCAAAGTATTAGCTCATACAGAAAACTCATTCGCAGCAGCAATAGGAAATCAAGAAAAGAAATTCTATGGGATTCAGTTTCATCCCGAAGTTGTTCATACTGAGAATGGTTTTG
>JBIOXM010000145.1:0-3530 GCA_044869655.1 Nitrososphaeraceae archaeon
ACTAAAAGCATTGAATCTTAATGTTCATAAATATTCATTTTAAAATTTGTTTATTTTTTACCTATTAACTCATAAACATATTTAACATGTTCATAAGTTTTCAATTTCTTATCTTCTGGTATTTTTATTTTTTTAGTTCTAAATGTATTATTAGTTATCTTTCTTAATGCATTATTCAACTCTTTCGAAATGATAATTTGATCATTATCAGCAAATCCCTCAAGTCTACTACAGAAATTAACATCATCTCCAATAGCAGTAATCTGACTTCGAAGAGGAGAATACCAATATCCAAACACAACTTGACCAATATGCATAGCACATTTCAAATTTATATCTGTAGTAGGTTTGTAATCATAATGAGAATATAAAATTTTCATATGTTTTTCCTTAATTTTTATAAAATTCGTCTTTAACTCTAATGCAGCGTTCATTGCTTTTGAATGAACTATATCAAATTTTTTCTTATCTTGGTAACCGAAATAAGAAAAAATTCCATCACCTATAAATTTATCCAATATTCCATTATTTTTTTTTATCACTCTTGTTGCTTCACTATAATAATCTCTTAATAAGTATTCTAATTCATGAAATAAGAGACCTTGTTTTTTCATTCGTCTTTTCATTAATGCTTTTAATTCTTTAATTAAGGCAGAAAATTTACTTATATCCCAAAATACAATGATTAATTTATTGATGTTGACTCCATCTAATCTTAATTCTTTAATATGTTTATATATGAATGGATCGAAATAGATACTTAGTTGTTCCTTAGAATAATGATCATCTACCGTAATATTTGGATTAACCATATATTTACACCAATTATCTATTTCTATCAAGATAGATTGACAGGTTAGGAATCTCGATATTATATCTCTTACGAAGGTATCTTAATCTTTGAGTATTGCTCATATTTTTATAGTCTTCAGTAAAAATAGTAATACTATTAACTTCTCTTCTATGGATTTTGCATATGTAATCTATTCGTTCATGATTATAATTAAACATAATTTCTCCCACTTCTCCAGAGTGTAGGTAAAGTCTTTCATCTAATACTTCAATATTTGTTGGGTCAGGATCAATTTTAATAAAGTAGAGATGGTGAGATTCATTATTCGTATTAATCCATGTAATGGTATCTCCTTTTTGAATTTTGACGGTTGGCGGGATATAATTTCTAATAGATTCACTATGTAGAAATTGTGGAATGATTACCTGATGTTTCATTACTATTATGTAATTATATCAATAGGATATATAGAAATACCAACAGACAACATTGGAGAAGATAAGTTCACACCTCCGAGCCCGTAAAATTATCGGATTCAATAGTACTTTTTTGATGATATATACCTTCAGGATGAATACAAATAAGTTCAATACTGAGGGTTAAAAAAAAAGGGTCTAATCATAAGATAATAACTGGAATTTACATTTAATTATAAAAAGGAAATTTATTTTTTAGAAGATTTATTCCCTTTCACTTATTTTACTATTAAGATAAATTTCTATCTAATATTTCATTGTTGTAACTAGTCAGGTCAACTTCAACAAATATAGTTTCATTTTTCTTTCCAGCTGCAATCCATTTCTTTAATTCTAGTCCCCAATCTATTTTATTCGTGTCTACTAGTTGATCAAAAGCATCGACAAATCTTGTATAAAATTCGCCTTCTTTTGTCTTTGCTCTAAAATTCTCATCTTCTTTTAATCCAATAGCAAATTCATTTTTGTCCTTATTTGTATATATACAAATCAGTGATTTCTCACTCATATCAATATTAGTATTATTTCCATCATACTTTCATTTTTCTTTTTCTGCATCAAAACTCTTTTTGATCCATAATTTATATTTACTTCAATCTCCCAAACTTTCATATTATAGAACCGAATCCTGCTATAATGAAAACTCGAAGCTCTCAAAACTTGACCTAAGTTATTAAGGTTATTTTATTGATGGGGTAAAACATGTAGCAAATTAATAATTTGGTTATATACTAATTAATTAAAAATATGAAAATTTATTTTTTGAGTACAGCAGTCATGCCTAGACTATTTCCAGATTGAAAATTGATAGATTTTGTAGAAGTATTATACAATGCAATTCCATTGATTTTATCTAATACTATTTTCTTTCCAGTTACTGGGTTTTTTCCAATCATTTTATCATCAAAATATACTACATATAGACCACTATTTTTATTAAGACTTTGGATCTTCTGTTTAGTAATTATTGCTCCTTCATTATTATTTCCTTTCTTGTCTATAGATAAAGCTACGAATTTTAGATTAGGATTAGTAGGAATATTTAAAGTAGCACGTCCATCTTTTAATTGACATGGGTCAAAATCTGCTAAAACTATAACTCCTTTTCCTAGTATTTTTCCTTTTAACTGTGTTGAATCAGATTGTGTTGGACATGTATTATCTCTCTTGTATATTTTTTTGATTATTTTGATATCATCGTCATCATCGTAATCATTGTAGTGATAGTGTTTATAGTATTTATTATAATAATCGATATCATATTTTATTTCATTATTAAAGTAATTGTAATAGTTGATTTCTCCAATTTGTATTATTGTTTGATCAATATTATTACCAATTGCTATTTGTGTCCCTATTTGTTTAAGAGCTTTATTATATTGATCATAATTACCTGATCCATATAAACCTGCCAAATTAGATAATGATTTTGCCAAATCACTATTTGGATTATTACCTATTTGTGTTGATATCTGATTGATAATCTGGTTAACATCACCACCACCTAAAGCACTTTGTGTTGCAATTTGTCTAATTGTTTGTTGAACATCTGAAGATGCTTCAATTCCTAGATCCTCTGTTGATTGAGCAATTTGAGTTGCTGTTTGACTAATTTTTTGTTCAATATCTGCACCAAATGCTTGTTGTTGAGCTTGTTGTTCTATATCTTGCTGTACATTACCTATTGTATTTTGTGAAGCTGTTTGTGCTAGTTGTTGTGCTACATCTGTACCTACTCCTAATTGCTTAGCTCTTTGCTGAATCTCTTGTCCTACATTTTCACCTATTCCCAATTGTGAAGCTGTTTGTGCTAGTTGTTGTGCTACATCTGTACCTACTCCTAATTGCTTAGCTCTTTGCTGAATCTCTTGTCCTACATTTTCACCTATTCCCAATTGTGAAGCTTCTTGTGCTAGTTGTTGTGCTACATCTGTACCTACTCCTAATTGCTCAGCTTTATGTTGAATCTGCTGTATTGCACCGGTTCCTGTAGCCTCTTGTTCAGCTTGTTGTTGTGTTTCTTGATCTACTTCATTACCAATAGCTTGTTGCTCTGCTTGTTGTTGTGCTTCCTGTCCTATGTTAGCACCTGTAGCTGTTTGGGCCGTCTCGGTTTGAGCTTCTTGGTCTACATCTTCAGCATTGGTAGCTGTTTGGGCCGTCTCGGTTTGAGCTTCTTGGTCTACATCTTCAGCATTGGTAGCTGTTTGGGCCGTCTCGGTTTGAGCTTCTTGGTCTACATCTTCAGCATTGGTAGCTGT
>JBIOXM010000146.1:0-5030 GCA_044869655.1 Nitrososphaeraceae archaeon
CCTTTCTTTTTAGAGAACTTATCTTTGAATTTGAATAAACTTGCAAGTTTCGATTTACTTTTTTCTTTAGACATCATAAAAATGGAGATATTTCCCTTATTTAATTATAAGGTTACTTCGTTAACTAATAAGATTCAACTGAATATTATTATGAATTATCCCTTAATAAAAAGAACGCTGATAACTAGGTGGTAGATTTTAGTCTAATTTTCAGAAAGCTCTGGTCATTTCCCAAACTGAGGCTATTGTGTTTCAACATTCAATATTTTCTTTTTGTTAAATTTACAATAACGAATTGGTTCTAAATCCTTTTTTAGAAGGACTATGAATAAGCAAAATAATTCTCATTTGGAAATTATTTGATAAATAATATTTTTCTTTTTTCCTTACCTTTTAGAATCTTGAAACTGTTTTATTGTACAATCAAAAATAATAAGAATATTTTATACTTTTCTCCATGTTACCAAAATTTTAACGGATAAATTTCAAAATTAAATTCCTATTCTTTATTATAGTTGTATCTGATTTGATTAGGAGATTATTAAGATTTCCTCATAATATGATTTCTATTTTATATCCTTCTGTATTATATTTTGCTTAATTTAATTATTACATAATCTATTATTTTGGCTTTAGACAATTTGTCCATCTTTATCAAAGACTTAAATAATATATATTCAAGCAAAGATCCATATTCAGAAGTAACTCTTTTACGAAGCCCCTTTCTATTTTTAATATAGTAGTCTGATAGAGGCGTGTATACAAACCGACCAATATTTAGAATTTCAGTAATTTTGAAGTTTTCATAACTCAAGATTTGTAATATGTTCTTTAGCAAATAATGTTCCGATGCCCAAGTAAAAGAAAGAATTCCTAGTTTAAGTAAATTTTGAATAGGATTTAATGGATTCTTAATAACTGGAATTGCAATAATAAAAATTCCCTCTTTTTTTAATATATATTTTACATTTTTGATGAATTCAATGAACGGCCGAAAATGTTGGGCAGATTCTAAAGCTACAATTCTATCTATAGATTCTTTTTTAAATGGTAACTTAATAGCAGTACTATTAAATAAACTAATATCATTTTTAAAATTTGCGTTTAAATTTTTTTGGCTAAAAAATTGTTCCTTTAATTTGTTTGCAAAAATAAGATGAGGATAATTAATATTAATACAGTAAATTTCTAAGAATGAATATTCATTTTTCCAAAATAGAGCAGGAGAAGATAAACCGCTTCCCACATCTAGAAGGGTTTTAGCCGATTCAAGTTCTGCTAATTTTCCAACAATGTTACAGAGATTCTCTTGTGCTTTGATAGGAGTATTAATTCCATCTGACCAATATCCAAAATTAAGCATATCGCTTCCTGTTGTAATAGACATTAGTGGTGATAGTGAACTATACAAATTAATCACGTCACGTTGATTTCGTCTAATTCCCCATAATATAGCATCAATTGGATTTATTAATTTCACAAGAACAAAAAAAAATTCAACATCTAAAACTAATATTTGTTTGTATCTAAGACATTTGTTATTAATATTTTATATTTTCACTACACTGTATATTTCTTCTTTCTCAAAAGGTTTATCCTTCTTCTTTGTGGATCAATATTGAGTTATGTTTGTCAAATTGTCAGATGTAATATTTTAAGAAGATTTAATGCTTGATAACTTCAAATATAAATTATAGATAGTCTTGTAAGTACAGTACTAATTGTTTACTAACATTTTTTAATATAAAAAATATATTATAAATTGTGAAGAGGTATAGAGATTACTCAAAATCAGATAATGGTCTCTTTGTACGATCCTTCGGTTATGCTCTAACCGTATTTGTTACTCCATTTGTCCTTAATATAGTAAGAAATAAACTGGCTGAACAAAAACATCTCTTATGTAATAAATCTCAAGGGAAATTACAAGTAATGGATTCAGGCAAGTTTATTTCAGAAAATGTAAAATAATTAAATTAGATCGCAGGTGATTATACGAATTGGAATCTAATACATATCTTCCCTCTCCCTATCAACCTACACACCTTTGAACTAATTTAAAAGAAAGCCTCTTTGTTGCTGATCATAAGATTATCGATAGAACAGTATAGAAAAACATGGAAAATATGAGTGGTATACGTTAGGAAATAGAAATAATGTATTGAATTAAAATATTATATATATTCATATTTTTCGAAAAGGTTTTTGGATAGAGTCAACAAAGAGATTTTAAGGTCAGAACAGCTAGTTTAAATGGTTCTAATAGTCGCCTTATAATTTACAAATGTGTTCTATAATCTCTCCCTAAATAAAAAAGATTAAAGTCGAAATTTAAAAATAAAAAATATTTTTTAACTATTCTTTATTTAGCATCGGAGTTTACTTCTTTAATAGTAGAGCTATTAATTGGAACTAAAGCCTTTTCTTTTAACACTTTATTGAGTATATTTAAATCAAAGATATTAGATAGATCTGGTTTGGTATCCCCCAGAAATCCTAATTTAAAGGCATCATCTGCTGATTTATAAAGTGACTGTTGTATGGGATCATAGGTAAATTCTAATCTGGTCAGTGATTGTTGTAACACATCTTCAGGTATTGTTTGCCCTGTAATTTTTTTTAGTTCAGTATTAAAAGTCTTAACGGCTTCTGCTTTATTGTCATTTATCCGTTCTGTTTCTTCTATGTGGGCCTTAAGTAAATTTTCAATCACGTCAGGATTTTGTTGTAGATAATCTGTTCTGACTAGGATTAAACCCGTTACAAATTTTCCATCAGGCCATAAATCACGTTCATCCAAGAATAATTTGCCATTAGCATCTTTGATCAAACGTTCTCCCCATGGTTCAGGAACCCAAGCTCCATCAATATCTTTTTTCAAAAATAATGTTAAAATATCTGAATTCTTTGCAGGTAAAATATTTACATTCCCTTGATTTTCTACTGTCTTATATCCATGCTCTAATAAGTAATTTCTCAAAGCAACATCTTGAGTATTACCTAGCTGAGGTGATGCAAATTTTTTATTTGCAAAATCCGAAGTAGAAGTAATTCCTGTATCTCCTCTTATTACAAAAACTGCTCCTCCACTTGTAGCACCTGAAATTATTCTTACATCTTTTCCTTCAGATATTACATAACCATTAATAGCAGGATTTGGACCAACATATGTTGCATCAATTTGTTTTGCAAATAATGCTTCTATAGCAGACGGACCTGCATTGAATATAAAAGGTTTAATTTCTACATGAGTACCTAAAACTTTTTGAAAGTCACCATTTCCTATACCTATCACAGCTTGGGCGTGATTTATATTCGGAAAATAACCAATTTTTAATATCTTTTTATCTTCGGTTTGAGAAAATGACTGTTGTGTTGAGGTAACAATAATCGCTATTCCGACAATAATTGATATTATTATACTTGTATCGGATCTTTTTTTTTATCCATAGCATAATTATATTAAGTCGATATAATAATGCTCTTAAATGTGAGAAATTTAACAGATATACGCGATTTTTTCTAACTATTAACGTATAATTAAAGTCATATTTTTTAATTAATGGTTAATTGTAGATAAATGCAAGAATTTACTTTATATTGAAATGGCACTAAGTTCGTAATTTTTTTTTCTAGCATCCTTAGGGTCTAAAATCTCAAATATCACTCCTTGACGTTTTAACTCACTAATTGAGGCTTGTACAGTTCTTCTAGGTAGCTCGCTAATACGCATTAATTCTGTCTGATCAATAGGATGCAAAGATTTAATTATAAAATAAATGAATTTTACTGAGGGCCCTCCTGAGATATTTGGAAAAATAGAAGAAGCAGTAGTTTGCTTGCCCACATAATTTTCCAATTTTGAATAATCTTTCCTTCTAGCCCATTCTATTAATCCAACTTGAAAAGGATCAATCAAACCTAAATTCACCCTTTCACCAAATTTTGTAATTAAATTTATTTGTAGTGATTCAATATCCGTCTCAAATATGAAATTACTTTGAGAGTATGTGGACATCAAAGAGGAAATAAATCTCCAATTAGTATTTTTATTAAATATATTTAGATCAAGTTTTTGATCTATTTCAAGAATTATCTTTGTTTTGCTAATTTTAAGTAATTCTTGAATTTTTTCAAAAGTATTCTCGTTATATATATTGTTACCTGAATTTTTTTTGTTAAATTTCCATTGTAATTCTATATTAAAAGATTTTGAAATATCTAAAATCTTTTGATTTTCATCAAAATTGTTATTCATATTGACTTCTACTTCAATTATGTTAAATCCAAATGATAATAGCTCACGAAGATATTCATTGAGAGTATTATTTGTAAGTGCGTAATCAGTAATTTTACTATCAATTGCAACCGATATATTATGTTCATGATAAAATTTGATTCGTCTTTCAAGCTCTGCAGGAGAGTATAAGAGGAAACATGATTGAGGTATTTTTACTGAATCAACATATGAAACTATATTTTTAAAATTCTCAATATCTAATGGTTGTAATTTATCTATAACAGATGTAATACCCTGTAGACGTGGTTTTCCATTATCTGTACGATCAAGGGTTAACATTTTGTTAAGCAAACACTTTTGATATAATTAATTAGATATTAATGAATTATTAAACATGTAAAAAATTATCAATATGTGAAAAATTAGCATATAATAAGTATATACTCTGGCATAAATAATGCAACGTAATATCTTTTTACTTTAGGATGATTATTGTTGTATATTATTTAATTTATCTTATTTCTAAAATTTAAAAATTTATGAACGTAAATGTATCTTAAATTGTTTCAAGATGCATCATAAGTTAAGTACTCATACTTTCAAAGTAATATACAATCACATACAAAAAAATTTGTACAATTTTCAACTTGTATGCCAATTTTACCCATATTAACAGTATTAAGCATATTTAAGACCAATTAAATATAATTAATTGCTAATACGGGATATGATGCAATTCAAAAATCAATATCCCCAGCAGAAAGTATCCCTAAGTTTAAAGAATGTATCC
>JBIOXM010000147.1:0-12490 GCA_044869655.1 Nitrososphaeraceae archaeon
GTGGTAAAATAATAGTTGATGGTTTGGCTACAGAACTTGCAGGACAAAACAATCAGGCTTCAGACGATAGTCGTGGTGTAGATATACTTGTAAGAAAGGGGTGCATGGAACGGGCAATGGGTCAGGCAAGGGGAGGAAGCTTGATAACATTTGGAGCAGGATATAATTCAGGTCTGTACATGTCTGGGGGAATATTACTAAACTTGGGAGCTCCCGGAAATTCATTTGGTCCTGGAATGGTTGGTGGTACTATTTATTCTGCTGAGGGTACTACTGTTGGAGAAGGAGCAACAATTCAAGATCTGAGTACAAATGACTATAAAGTTATTTTCTCTGTTTTAAAAAAATTTGAAGACGCATTGGATATAAAAGGATTAGATAAATTTTCCCCTGAAAATGATATATTGTATATTACAAATAATGGAAAAAGAGAAGAATATAAATTTGCCAATTTTATAAAAATAAATTCCAGCGAATAAAAAATTATAAAAACAAATAGAATAATACCTCAATAAAGTTCTCCAAATTTTTGATACAGGAAATCGTGAATCTGAAATTAAGAAATTTACATACAATATCCACTAGTCAAAAATATCAAGTGAAATTGACTTTATCAAAAATAAATATAAAATGAGATCAAAAAAATAGATTCAAAAGATTTACAGAAGAATACCGATTACATTTTGTTAGTTAGATCGAATGATTAAAGGTTAGATAAATTAGAGATGGTAACAGGAATAAAACTAAATTAAAATCAATAGAGGTAAGAAGATAGGACTATCAGTATAAATGGACATGGAGATGTTCTGGAAAGAGACAACCCCTAGTTAAATAAATAAGAATATATCAAGGTTTACGAAAAAACCCTGAGCATTTGAGAAAATATGCTAAAAGCATTCTAGAATGATTAACCTATTCTAGATGTAATGGCCTAAAAGTTTGGTATACTTTGTTGTTCTCAGGTCTCTAATTTTAATATGTTTATCAAAATCAAAGAACCAGAATTTTCAATGATATGTAATTATATGATTATCTATCGCTTGTTAGACTAATAGTATACACATTCCAAATTAAATATTAAATAATATGCAGAAATAAGTTGGGAAAAAGACGTAAAATAGATAATAATAGATATCAAATTATAATGCATGTAATATTAGCATTATATCTATGTGTTTTCATCCAGAATTGTTGAAGAAATCTATAAATGCATTTTCCAAGTATTATGAAATTAATAATTTCTATAATGCTATTTATTTTAATTCTTTCTTAAATGCTGTTAAAGATATAAAACAAAATGATATAAGAAATGAGACAGAAAAAAAGGCAAAAAATTTGTTAAATATATGGCTTGAAAATATGGATAGAGAATTTGATGAAAAATTGAGATCTGACAATTTTATAAATCTATTTAATCAATATATCAACCGTAGTTTAGATTTATTTAATGGTATAGGTGGGAACTTCATGTGTCCCCAATTAATATATCGTGATTTTATCGATTTATATCTGAAGTACTTCTATTCACCGGCGATATCTTATTCAAAAGAATTCAATTTATCTGATCATGAAATTATCTTCCAAAAAGATAACATAAAATTATTACATTATATAAATAATAATACTTCACACCATCATCAACAAACGAAAGAAACTGAAAATAATAATATATTACTTGTCATATATGCCCAAATTAATCGTTTTCATATCTTAGATCTTAATTCTTCAAAGAGTATAGTAAGGACTTTAGTGAATAATGGAATTGATGTTTATCTGTTAGATTGGGGTTATCCGGATAAAAAAGATAATGATTTAACTTTAAAAGATTATGTTGATTATATAGATGATGTAGTGGATAACATTATACAATCCAGATCATTGGATTCATCTTCAGTACCAATAAAAATATCAATTTTAGGATATTGTTGGGGAGGAATTACTTCACTTATTTATACTGCTACTACTGCTATCAATAAAAAAAATATTATCGATAAATTAATACTTATGGCAACTCCGATAGATTTCAGTAAAGATAACACTACTGTTTCGATGTGGACAAAATCAATAGATACTGATAAAATAATTGATACATTTGGTCACTTTGATGGCTACTTGTTAGATTTTCTATTCACTATGAGAAACCCAGTTAAATTTCTCTTTGCAAAGTATTTTAGTTTATGGAATAAATTGGACAATAAAGAATTTGTAAATACCTTTTTTGATGTAGAAAAATGGCTTCATGATACTCCTCCAATTCCAGGAGAATTATATAGAAAAATTGTAAATGAGTGCTATAGAGATAACCTCTTAATTTCAGGAAAGATGAAATTATGTGTAAATGAAGAAAAGGGGAATGTGAATGATAATACAATAAATATAAATAAAATCACTATACCTGTTTTATCAATTATAGCAGAAAAAGATGATCTAGTTTCTCCAATGTCTTCACTTGCTATTAATAATTATATATCAAGCAAAGATACAGAAATTTTTACGCATCCTGGAGGTCATGTTTCTCTTTGTATAAGTGATCAAGCCCATAAAGAATTATGGCCTAAAGTAGCTAATTGGATAAGATTAAAAAATGATAAAATAAAATAAATAATAATATAACTTGTAGTCATATATCATATATGTTATTCAATAATCTAATAGTTGTTTTTTATAAAAAACCTTTTTAACTACTTCTGTCATACAAATGTAGGTAAAAACAATTATGCCTATTATAGGTAAATAAATTAACGATGGAGATACAAATCCAAATAAATTTCCAATAGGTGTATAAGGAATAACGATTATTATTCCAATAATTGCAAGGATAGATATGATTAAATATTTACTAGGCCTACTCTTGTAAAATACTGATTTTGTTCTTATAATTAATATAATTAAAGATGCAGACATTAAAGATTCCATAAACCATACTGTTCTAAATTCTGCCATAGATGAATTTAATAATAATAAAATGCCAAAAGTAATAAAATCAAAGAATGTACTTAATAATCCAAAATATAACATAAATTTTCGAATAAATTTTATATTCCATTTTCTCGGTTTTTGGATCATTTCTTCATCTACATTATCGGTTGATATTACCATTTCAGGTATATCTGTTATAAGATTTAGTAATAAAACTTGTTTTGGTAATAGGGGAAGAAAAGATAGAAAAGATGATGCACCTGCCATACTAAACATATTACCAAAATTTGCACTCGTAGCCATAAAAATATATTTTAAAGTATTTGAAAATGTTTTCCGACCTTCTTCTATTCCTTTTACTAATACTTTTAAATCCTTTTCTAACAGAACAATATCAGCTGCTTCCTTGACAACATCTGTTGCTGTGTCAACTGATATACTCGCATCCGCTGCATGAAGTGCAGGAGCATCATTTATTCCATCTCCTATGTAACCAACACCATATCCTGCTTTGCGTAATGCTAAAATTATCTGCTCTTTTTGATTTGGTTCTATTTCAGCAAAAATATCTACATCAGTTACTTTATGGGCAAGAATATTACTACTCATATGATTAAGTTCATATCCAAGTACAATTTCGTTATTAGTTAATCCAATTTTTTGCGCTACATGTTTTGCAACATGTCGATTATCACCAGTAATTACCTTTATCGAAACTCCTAACCTATTGAGCTTATTTAGTGATTCTGGTATTTCTGTTTTTATCGGATCAAAAAATATTAAAAACCCTAAAAAAATCATATTTGTTTCATCATCCTTATCAATTACAACAGGAGAATACTTTTCATTAATTATTTTGTATGCAATACCTAGAACTCTAAAACCGTGATTTCCTAATTCTTTAAAAGCATCTAATATTTTTTGGTAATATTTTGTAATGCTTTCTACTTTTTCATTGCCAATTTCGACAAAAGAACAAATATCAACAATATTCTGAAGAGCACCCTTCGTTATTATGATGTAGTTTCTTTTATTTTGTAATGGAGTGAATGATAAGGAAACAGCAATACTTAATCTTTTACGGATAAAATCATAGGGGATTTCATCTAATTTGCTATAACCTAAAATATCTAATTGCTTATATTCTTTAATAGCCATATCAATGGGATTTGTATAACCTGTTTCATACATTGCATTTAGATATGCATATAGTAATATTTTCTCATTATTGTGACCGTTAATATCTGCATATGAATGAAGTTTTAATTCTCCCGTAGTTATAGTACCTGTTTTATCAGTGCAAAGGATATCCATACTTCCAAGATTCTCAATTGATTCAGGTCTTTTCACTATAACCTTTTCTTTAGCCATTCGTCGGGCGCCATGAGACAAATTTATACTAATTATTGTGGGTAATAGTTGAGGAGTTAAACCGATAGCAAGAGCTAATGGGAAAAGAAATGATTCTAATACAGGACGTCCTAAATATACATTAATTAAAAATATGCTAATTACTAGTAATAGAGTTATTTCTACTAAAAAATATCCAAATTGTTTTATCCCCTTTTGAAATTCTGTTTCTTGTTTGTAGTTTAGTCTACTAGAAATTTTACCAATTTCTGTATTTACTCCAGTATGTACCACAAGGGCTTTTGTAGTACCACTAATTACAAAAGTACCCATAAAAAGCGAGTTTTCTCTTTTTCTTAAAGGTGTTTCTTTATTTAAAACCACTACATTGGACTTTTCCATAGGATATGTCTCTCCAGTTAGGGTAGATTCATTAACAAAAAGATCTTTTGATTCTAGAATTTTGCAATCTGCCGGTACCTTATCACCTGATTCTAGAATTATAATATCTCCTGATACTATATTTTCAGAAAAAATATTCTCCATTTTGCCATTTCTTAAAACTTTCGATTTTGTTTTAACTGTTGATAATAATTTATGAATGACATCTGATGCAGCTTTTTCCTGCCAAAAACCAAGAGATGAACTAATCAAAATAATTGAGAATATTATCAAAGCATCTTCTCTTTCACCAAGAAAAAATGACATTAATGCAGTAAAGAGAAATATAATGATAATAGGACTCTTAAATTGAGATAGAAATAATAATAAAGAATTTCTCTTCCTTTTAGAATCTATAGAATTAATTCCATGTTTTGATAACCTAAGATTTGCTTCAACAGAAGATAATCCATTTGAATCTGTTTTAAACATATTGATAAGAGTATTATTAGGAATAGACCAGTATGCTTCCTTTGCGTCTATCATTTTTAACTATAAGAGCGTTTTAATATAATAACTATACCACAATGAGCCTAAAGAATTAATTAATTAATAATTTCACTCTTAATCTTTTATTTTCTATAGTATAATATAATAAATAAATGATACCATGATTAAATGAAATAACTTCATAGTTGTCACATAAGATTCTATTCTAAGGTTTGTAAGACTTTGTATGTTATAGCTTCTACTATTGTCTCGTTATTTGTTTAAACAAATGAAAAACTAAATCTCTAAGAATTAAATTTTTCAAGGATAGTTGAATTGAATAATGATAGAAATAGATAGTAACAAAATAGATGATCGTTAATTTTTTTTTAGCAAAATAATACCCATTAAGAATAAAATACTTATAATAATTAATGAAGAGTTTTTTTTGGATTTAATATATCAAAGAAAAATTTAATAAATCTATTTATTTACCAAATACTTGTATCCGTGAATTTCCAGTATCAGCTACAAAGACCTTTCCTTGAGGATCTATTGCTAAATCTTCTGGTCGATTGAATTGTCCATCTTTAATTCCTTTAGATCCGAATTTGCTTATGAATTTTCCATCTTTATCAAATGCTTGAATATTTGTTGATGTTTTATCTACAACAAAAACTATACCTTCTTTTTCATAGTAATCTATTCCCGGTATTGTAGCTGAAAACTGTCCTGATCCATTCCCGAAGGATCCCCACTGTCTTAGAAAATTAAAGTTTTTATCAAAAACTTGAACTCTGGAATTTTTCATGTCAGTTACATACATTGTGTTATTGGAATCAAAGACTATCCCATGTGGTTCAATGAACTCTCCTGCTGCTGAACCTTTAGAACCATATGATTTTATAAATTTACCATTTTCATCAAATTTTAAAATTTGATGTGCATTTTTATCAGTTAAATAGACATAGCCATTTGAATCTACAGATAACTGATGTGGGGTTCTTTCAGCACCTCTACCACCTGTATCTTCAAATCCCCATTTTAAAACAAATTTACCATCAGCAGTAAATTTCTGTACTCTGTGGTTTGTAAGTTCTAGTGTGTAAATAAATTGGCCAGACGGATCTACATATACATCATGCAATTTATCGAATTGTCCATCTCCAGATCCTTCTTCTCCCCATTTTAAAACAAATCTACCATCTAAATTATATTTTTGAATCCTGTCGTTACCAGTATCAGTTACATATACATTTCCTTCTTTATCAATAGCAATACTATGAGGTGAACTTAATTCTCCACCATTACTTCCTTTTCCTCCAAATTTAGTTAAAAATTGATATTCTATATTTTTATTTTCACCAAAAATGTTTTCATGTATTACTATATTAAAAATTGAAATAAATAAAATCCCAGTAATTACAAAAATTTTTAACAATGTATATTATTGGTGATTTCATTTATAAATACTAATATTGAATTTTACGATAATAAAACAATGCATTACATTTTCTTATTGTGTGATAAATATTCTCTATCATTTATCAATAGTAAAAGAATAGATAGAAAAAATCCTAAACCTGTAATTTTAAAGGATAAAGAATCTGCTACAATTTTGTAAAGTTACACACGAGCGTACGATGATAAGCATCACTGTAAAGAAGAGTTGAATGAAACAAAATACTATATTGAATCAGATATCTCTAATAATAAATATAGATTCACTACATTTTTATTTATAGATTAGGGGTTAATAGCAGTATAACATGGTATTTAAGACAATTCTTGTTCCATACGATGGTTCTGCTATGAGTGATAAAGCTTTAGATAAAGCAGTAGAATTAGCCACTATAGTAAAAGAATCAAGAATAATTATTATTCATGTTGTTCCAGAAATACCAACACCAATTTTCTCAAGAGTGATTCGTTCTCCTCAAACTGGAGAAGTAATTACTTATTCAGAATATATGGTAGCTTTATATCAAGAAATGGAATCCGAGATGAGAAAAAGACTAGAAGAAAGAAAAGAAAAATACAGCAAATATGAATTTTCGATAGAGATATACATAACCAGGGGAATTCCAACAGATAAGATAATAGAATATGCAACAGATAAAAAAGTTGATATTATTGTAATTGGAAGTATTGGTGTTACCGGAATATCAAAATTTTTTAAAGGTTTGGGGAGTGTTTCAAGGAACGTTTCTGAAAAAGTGACGTGTCCTGTACTAATTATTAGATAAGATGTGTCTAGAACGTTACATAATTATTCTATTGTATTTTTTCTATGACCCAATTTTTGAGTAAGATAACAATCTGTCAAAGTAGCAATAATAATAAGATATGGCCGGTGTTAGGATATGAGATGAGTTATCATATCAATTTATTATTTATAATAGAATATTATTTCTTTTATAACTATTTAATGATACTTATTAAAGACATTATTTAGTAATTGCAAATAGTTGATTTCTATACACATTTCAAATTATGGAATATTATCTAGCACGTAATGCATTAAGAATAACAGCAACATCAAGTATTTCTTGAATTAATGCACCAATTGTGGGTGGTATTGAGCCAAAACTTGCCATGACCATGAAAATAAAGCTAGCTCCTAGACCAACGTAAATACTTTGTTTAGCAATATGTATTGTTCTTTTACTAATTTCTATAGTGTCACTTACTTTAGTAACATCATCTACCAATAATACAATATCTGCTGCTTCAGCTGATACTGCTGTACCATGAGCTCCCATCGCTATACCAACAGTTGAAACAGCTAGTGCAGGAGCATCATTGATGCCATCACCAACCATTATGACATTTTTGTATCTTTCTCTTAGTTTTTTTATTGAGTTTACTTTATGTTCTGGTAATAGATTAGCTTCAAAACTATTAACACCTGCCTCTTTAGCAATGATCTGAGAATTTTCAAAACTGTCTCCACTTAATATTACTGTCTTTTTTACCCCCAATTTGCGAAAGTGTTTGATCATGGATTTAACACCTGAACGCAGTATATCACCAAACACTATAATACCAACAGGTGTATTATTGATATTTACAAATGCCAACATTTTTCCTTTAAATTGAATCTGTTTTTTTAAATCACTGATTTTTTGTAGTAATTGACTATCTCTCTTATTTTCGAAAATACTTTGAGATCCTACAACTATATGTTCTCCATTAAGAAAACCTTCAACTCCAATACCAGATATCTCATGAAAATTATTTGGGATTGGTAGTTTTCCAAATTTTTCTTGTGCTTTATGAGTTATAACCTTGGCTGCCGGATGTGATGATAATTGTTCTATGCAAGCAGCCTTTAGTAAAATATCATCTGAATTCACATTATTGATTTCTATTATTTTTTCAATTCTGGGAGTTCCAAGTGTTATTGTACCAGTCTTATCAAATACTATTGTGTCTGCTTTTCCTATCTGTTCTAGAGAGCTACCACTCTTGACTATTATACCCAGTTTTGCAGCCTTATTTATTCCACTGATAATTGCTATTGGAGTTGCAAAAATAAGTGAACAAGGGGTTGCTACAACTAATACTGATAGAATAGTCTCTAGTTTTCCTGTTATGATCCAACCAAAAAGACTAATAAAAATTGTAATAGGTGTAAACCATACCGCATATCTGTCAGCAAGACGCTGAATTGGAGCTTTTTCTTCTTGTGCTTTTCTAACCATCTGGACTATTTTAGAGTATTGACTTTCTGCGTTTAATTTATCAGTTATCATTTCAAAAGCATCACCCACATTCACTGTCCCACTAAAAAGCGGATCATTAACTTTTTTTGTCTTTGGTATTGGTTCACCTGTAAGAGCTGATTCATCTATTATCGCATTGTTGTTAATAACATGTCCATCTACTGGAATGAGATCACCGGGACGTACAATAAGTAAATCACCTATTTTTATCGAATTTACGTCAATTACTTCGATCATGTCGTTTTTTTTTCTGTTAGCTACCTGAGGGGATCGGGCTAAAAGAGCATTAAGAGAGGTTGAAGCTTTCCTAAATGCATGATCTTCTAATGCTTTGCCACCTGATTGCATTATAACAATTACTACCCCAGGTAGTGCCTCATTTGATAGAATCGCTGTAATGATCGCAAGCATTGCAATAATATCAGCAGCAAAATGTCTATGAATCATATTACGTACCGTATCCAATATAATGGGAGTGCCACCTATAATCAAAGTTACAAGCCAAATCCAATGTCCCATATCAGGTTGATTGAAAAACCAGTGAAAGATAACTCCCGAGACTAAACCAATTAATGCAAAAACTGGTATAGGATATCTTTTTATAAATAGTAAAATTTTAGAGAATATAAAATTCAAATCTTTAAGATATTTATACTTGTAATTCAAATAAATAAAGATTATTTCATATTCTTAGATTTATAATTTGTGTAGAGATTTTTTACTATTGTAACTATAGCAGTAGTTGCAAAAGCATTTCTCAGCCTTGGTTTTTGCAATAGAGATGAGTAATGATGTATATGCTCAAACAAAAGAACAAAATGAAAAATTTAAAAAATGCCACGAAATTAGAAAAATCTATTCCAAATAATTCAAATGGTTTGGCTTGTACACTGTATTGAGTATGGAAATTCTGACTATTATACTATTGAAGAGTTTCTAACAGAGAAACATCCAGAATTAAAGTTACTAAGACCAGAATAAATCCTTCTTTTTTCCTTTTCATTTTATCATTTTTGATGCAGGAATAGGATTTGAACTTAGTTAATCTCAGGACTTCTAATTAAATTCGGCCATTGATAGAAAATAACAAGATACAATAAGAAGATGTTGCATGGGCTCACCTATCTGATCTGTTACTAGTTAAGTGAAATCAGACAATTTATCTAATAAGAATCAAAAAAATAAAAAATTATTTGGATAGGTTATCTAGGTGACCTAAAACTACTCCAAAGCCTGCATCTTCTACCAAGTTATATGGAGCTCTGTAATTGAATAAATTTTGTAGTACTAGTAATCATGATTGAACTTCTATTACATCATCTTGATTAGCATTCTTTAATTGTGGAACAAGACCAACAAACATCAAGTTAGCAGTCTTTAGATGATCTTGGGCAGATTGATATGCCGCTCTATCTACTAGTTTTCCTTCACCTACGCCTTTTGCTTGGTCTATCAACGTTTGATTAACTTGAATTGGTGTGTGTTCTGATTCAATATATTGTGCTCCTATAGCATTTGCATATGCTTTTAGTGCTTCGGTAACGTGAGTAGAGACTTCTTGAACCAGACCCTTGGGAATTTTGTTTTTGTGCTAATGCATAGTTGTTTTGGTGCAACATTGGTGGTAATGCCATAGAAAATGATAACACGAGAACAGAAAAAAGAGTCACAAATGTTTTTGTGAAATGTTTCATTACGATGAAGATATTATATAATTATATTAAAATACTAATAGAACTTTTATAGTTTATTACGTTATCTCAGCAGGATGTATTTAATTTATTATTTAATCTATAATTTTTTTCAAATATATTCAATTCGGAAATTAAAAATTTAACTAAGATTTTTCCAAAAATGAAAAAAAGGAGAGTGTTATTTATTCATCTGTCCAATCATTGGTCCCATCATCATGCCAGCAGTCTTATTCATCTGTTTCATCATTGCCTGCATCTGACTTGGGTCCATCATCATCATTGGTCCCATTCCCATCATTCCTGGATTCATCATCATACAAGGCATCATGCCCATCATAGTCTGATTTCCCATCATCATCGGTGCCATCATCATACAGGGCATTGTCATACCTTGTACCATTCCCATCATACCAGTTTGATTCATGGGTTGCATCATCATTGGTCCCATTCCCATCATAGGCCATTGTTGTCCTCCCATCATCATCATTGGTCCCATCATCATGCCAGCAGTCTTATTCATCTGTTTCATCATTGCTTGCATCTGACTTAGGTTCATCATCATATTCTGATTTTGCATTCCCATCATGTTATTCATCAGATCCTTCATAGGACCTTGAGGATTTGCAAATACCGATTGTATAGATTCCGAACTAGTAAGAAAAACTATTGTACTAATTACAGATACAATAGATAAAAGAATCAAGTATCTGTTGTTGTTTCTCTTATTAAAAGTAGTATTCATTAAATTTACAAAAAAATGATAATATAAAAAGATGTATCTTCTATTGTAATATTAATACTCAAATGTATAACTTCCTATGGCTAATTTTATAAACTGGAACTTGTACAGTAATAAAGAAATGAATGATAAACAGAATAGTAATAATCTAACCATTCTCCTCTATTTTCAATGGTTAAATCTGACTATTAGAAATATATAATAAATAAACAACCATAATTAACGTCAAAGTGATAATTATAGAGGTTGTAATATATATCGTCGTTTTTTTTGGTTTATAATCTCTAGCATTTATTGCTTTAAAAACATCACGATAATTCTTTAGCGGTGGTTTCCGTTGTGATATTGGTACTAAAAATGGATACAAAATATTATCAATTATTCTGATCTATTAATCCTATTGTTTTTGATGAAGAAAATGAACGCACTCTCTTTTTGGTTACTAGGTGGATGCGACATTTTGAAATTAATACGCTAGAACCGAATTACTTATAATATCGCTAGATTAATAGATTAATTTAATTGACCAATAAAAAAAATAAAAAAATTATTGGGAAAGGTTTTTGAGATGACCTAAAACTACTCCAAAGCCTGCATCTTCTACCAGGTTATATGGCGCTCTGTAATTGAATAAATTTTGTAGTACTAGTAATCCTGATTGAACTTCTATTACATCATCTTGATTAGCATTCTTTAACTGTGGAACAAGACCAACAAACATCAAGTTAGCAGTCTTTAGATGGTTTTGGGCAGATTGATATGCACCTTGATCTACTAGTTTTCCTTCACCTACGCCTTTTGCTTGGTCTATCAATGTTTGATTAACTTGAATTGGGGTCTCTTCTGCCTCAATGTATTGTGCTCCTATACCCTTTGCATATGCTTTTAATGCTTCAGTAACGTGTGTGGATACCTCTTGAATTGAACCTTGAGAATCTTGTTGTTGTGCTAAGGCATTATTTTGTTGTTGTAAAGATAATACTAGTGCTATAGAAAATGATAACACTAGCACTGAAAGAAGAGTCAATTTGATTTGTTTTTTATTAAACATGGATTCGATAGTTGTACTACCGTCAATTTAAGGAATTTGGTTTATTTTATTTAAAATACTTATAAATAATAATGGCCGAAATAGGTTTGATTAATAGAAATTATATTTTTATCAAGTTTCTATTACCACTATAAATTAAAAA
>JBIOXM010000148.1:0-2251 GCA_044869655.1 Nitrososphaeraceae archaeon
TTTAGAAATAAAAAAGAAGAAAGCATACATGAAATTCAAAGATTCATGGTACATCCACTTATCAAAAATAATTCTATTGAGTCTAGACTGTATCAAAATATTATTTTTAATTCATCAAAAGATAAAAATTCCTTAATTGTTTTACCTACCTCCCTAGGTAAAACTGTTATTTCTGCACTGATCTGTGCTGAAATTTTGTATAATTATAAACATCATAGAATCTTAATAATGGCACCAACTCGCCCATTGGTATTACAACACTTGTTATCTTTTTCTTCATTTCTAAAAGTATTGGATGATCAAAAAATATTAGTCACAGGTAAAATTTCTCCCTCAATACGAAAAATGATATGGGATAATAAATCAATAAAATTGATTTTTGCTACACCAGAAGTAATAAGGAATGATTTGAATGAGTCACGTTTAAACTTGAAGGATTTTGGATTGATAGTTTTCGATGAAGCTCATAGAGCTATAAAAGATTATGCTTACACTCTTATTTCTAAAAAATATATGGAACAATCACCAAATCCTCTAATTATAGCTATGACTGCAAGTCCTGGCTCTGACAAAAACAGAATACAACAAATCTGTAATAATCTTTACATAGAACACATTGAATATCGAAATGAAGAAGATGCTGATGTCAAACCATATGTGAACCCAATAGAATTAAGATGGGAATTTGTAGAATTATCAGAAAAATACAGACAAATTATACTATTATTCAAATCAATGTTACAAGAAAAATTACGATGGTTAATTTTTAGAGGATTAATAAAAAAAAATAATGTAGAATATGTATTTAAAAGAGATTTACTAGAACTTGCAGAGATTCTACAAAGAAATTTAAAGGATACCTTAAATGAAGAAAAAAGGCCTTTATATCTAGCTTTGTTGAATCAATCTGCTGCTCTATCTTTGATGTACTGTATAGAACTGATAGAAAGTCAAGGCCCCTTTTCTCTAAAAACTTTTATAAAAAGAATGGAATCAAGCGAAGGAAAAGCACATTCTTTAATTCTGAAAGATCCCCGAATGAAGGATATTTTCAAACTATTAGAAAATGTTACTGAACATCCTAAACTACTTTATATTCTTACTCTTTGTAAAAAAGAAAAATTAGACACTTATGCAAATAAAAATTCCGATATATTATTAAATGATAGCAGAAGTTCTCCAATTTTGATATTCTCGCATTATAGAGATACTGCAACTCATATTGTAGATGAATTGAACAAAGCAGGAATTAAATCATTTAGATTTGTTGGTCAATCTACTAGAAATAATGACATTGGAATGAAACAAAATGAACAATCTATTATTTTGGATTCATTTAGGAAAAAAGAATTTAATGTACTTGTTGCAACCTCGATAGCAGAAGAAGGTTTAGACATTCCTGAAGTTAAATTAGTTATATTTTATGAACCAGTTGCAAGTGAAATTAGACACATACAAAGAAAAGGTAGAACAGGAAGAAAATCAAGTGGAAACGTAATAATCTTGGCAGCAAAAAATACAGTAGATATGCGTATTTTATTTGCAAATAAGAGAAGAACAGAAAAAATGAAAACAATTTTTAACTCAATGAAAACAATTTTAACTCCAATTTCACGAGTATCGATACCATATAATCGTCTTACGGAACTAGAACTAGTAGATCTTGATAAAAACTTAAATATAGAACAAAAAAAGTTAAATAAAAAAGAATTAAAATATGAAGATAATGAAAGGAAAATAATTGAAAAAATTAAAATTAAAAACGCAATGATAGATAAAGTTCCAACGTTTCAAATTGGAATGATAACGAAAACTGAGAATAATTTAATAGAGAAGGCATATAGAAATATTTATAATTTTTTAATAGATGAAAGAAAGAATAAAGATTCATTCGACTTATCCTATTTTAGTGATAAATTTACATTTGATACTCATATTATATTAGAAGCCCTAAAGAAATTAGAGAAGCAACAAGTAATCAAAATAAAAAATAATAGATCAATAACTTTAAATAGATTACCTAATAAATCATCAGGAAAAGAATATAATATCTATGTTAAAAAAATTTTATCTGGCAAAGCATATGTTCTAGTAAATGAAAAATGGTATGCATTGCTAAACTATTATGATTATGACGGACCAAGAAACCTTTTAAAGAAAGGATCAGAATTTAAAGCTATTGCAGAATTATATACTAATGGAAATGATTTTTGCATTAGAATAAAGGAAATAATACTTTAATTAGACCAAT
>JBIOXM010000149.1:0-2433 GCA_044869655.1 Nitrososphaeraceae archaeon
ATTACGTATGACAAATCTGGAGTGAAACAACAGAAACAAATTTCTCAAACAGACTTACAAAATGGGTATCAAATATGGTTGGATTTAGAAAATCCTACATCTGAAGAAATTTCTAAGGTTCAAGAAATATTTGCTATTGATGCCAATATTTTAAAACAATTTTCTAGTGGTGTAAAAAAACCACAAATACGCATTTTAGAAAGTTATATATTTACTATACTCTTAAATATAAAGTTTAAAACATTACAGACATTAGAAACAGAAGCGGTTTACCTCTTTTTTGGTAAGAATTGGTTAATAACAATTCATTCATCTCATATTAATCTTAAAGAGAAGACACGACAAATCTTTGAAAATGATAAAATGGTAACTGAATCAACAATTGACATCTTATATTACAATATTCTTACAATAATTGTCGAAGAATATGAACAAGTACTTACTGCAATAGAAATAGCAATGACTGATTTAGAAGAAAAATCTTTGTATCAACCTTCTAAGAAAATATTAGTAAATCTGGAGGGATTATCACGTCAATTAATTATTCTCAGAAGATATTTCTGGAAAATAAGAGAGATTTTTAATTTTTTACTTTATTCACAAAAGGAGTCCGAAGATAAAAACCAAAAACATACAAAATATTTAAAAGTTATCTATGATAATGTAAATGAATTATTAGATTTGATTGAATCCCATAAGGACACAATTAACTCTATAAGAGAACTTTATATTGCTTATGTATCGTTGCAAATGAATGATACAATGAAAACATTAACAATATTTTCGGTTATACTTTTGCCTTTAACATTTATTACTGGTTTTTATGGAATGAATGGAATTGATTTAACTAATTTCTTTAGTTTGCCCTCTGGCTTAATTATGGTTTTAGTTATTATGGGAATAATCCTTGCAGTATTAATTATATTTTTTAGAAAAAAGCAATGGATATCTCAAAGAGAATATTATGATATTGAAAAAGATATAAAAAAAGGAAAAAAGGATAAGACAATTAATACGTCTAACTAGATAGAGTTAACAACCTGCTGCACTTATTCGCCTTATGAATGTCAAAGTCAAATACAAATTTCTTAAAATAACTATAAAAAAGCAAAATCTTTTTAGAGTTCACTAGATCTGGCTAATTCATTGCCTGTTTTAAATAATTACTAATGAAGATTAGAGTGAATATTGTATTTAATTCCAATTTTCTTGATTTGATCAACGTTATGTTGAACACTTTTACTTTTACTTCCAGCGATTGAGCTAATTGCTCGAGTTGGACTTGCTATTCCACAAAGACCACACATCATTCCGCCTAAAATTAAACTAAAACTAGATTGCCTAATAATTGGTTGAAAAACTAGTTCTTTCTTGGTAGAATAATATTCGATTTGATAGGATGTTCCATTTAAAAAAGGACTTTTCTCTCTATCAACACTTTTTAAGTCTTATTAAGAAGGTTTTTAGATTATTATATTAAAGTAAAATGGTTAAGCCTTATTTGTTTACCATATCATATTTTAAAAATTAAAATTGTAAATTTTTTTACTTATTATCTCAAAAATTATCATTTAGCGGACTAGCATTAAGATTTTAGACAGATTCTTCTTATTTGTATACGTCAATTTTGTTCTATATGTTGTTCAATAAATGATCCATTAGATTAGTAATTATATGAAATTTATTAAAAAAAGAAGATATTTAGTTTAAAATAATTCCTAAATTATTTACTTAGTTAGGTATTTTATTAAAATCCTTCTGATTTATAGGATATATGAATAAATTATTTTTTATTCCTATATTACCAATTGATTCTATAATTCTTGTAGAATAACTAAAAGCTTTGGATATATTCAATGGATAATCATCATTTGTTCCTATGATGATATTATTGTTAGATAAATAGACTACTATTTCTATAAAATTTTCTATTTCTTGCCATTTCAATTGATATCCTTTTATATTTTGAATGATCCCAATCCATTTTAAGCTACCAAAATATTTGCCTACTAATTGCTGAATTAGTTGTTCATTAGAGATTTGAAAAGGAACAGTTACGTGAATAATTTGAATATATTTTGTTTGATTATTTCGTTTTTCATTTAACATGCTCTTTAACTTTGGAAAAATAAATTTCTCTTTTTTATTGAAATTATATCCAAATTTGGTTTTATTAATTAATCCCAATTCTTTCAATCGTTTTAAAGATCTTGATAAAATTTCTTGATGTAAATTAGATCGAATCTTTAATCCGTTAAATGTAAACGTGGCTATTGTATTTTCATCACCATTATCAAATAAAATTTCTAGAATATCTATGTCAGTCTGTCGAAGATCATTAATAGATATTATATCGTCTTCATAAAATTTCTGATTGTCTAATGATTCGAGTAAAATAGAATTATTGTTATTATGTATGTTATTTTGATTTTC
>JBIOXM010000150.1:0-2461 GCA_044869655.1 Nitrososphaeraceae archaeon
TCGTTACGGAATGTGCTTTTATTAATTATAGAAAAAAAGAATCCAAGTAAACAAGAGCTAGTAAGTTTTTTGAATATATCATATTCATCTATTACCTGGCATTTGGAACAATTGATCTCTTACGGCATGATAATAGAGAATAGAAATGGAAAATTAATACGATATTCTATAAAGGATGATGTCAATTATGTTCCTGAAATAATAAAGTTATTGAAAAACCACTATAGAAATATATGGAATAATTGGGCTAATAGACTTGCAGAGATATTTCTTTTACTTTCTGATCATGAAGTTGGAAAATAATGTGGAATTAGCTCACGATTGCTACTTAATTATTATCAGGTTATTTTTCTGAATGTTATGCCACCCATCTATTAAGTTACTCAAATCAATAATTTGTAAAATTCAATTAAGACCTCTAACTAATACCTCTTGCTTTTCCTTTTATTATCTTCATTATCCTTATCATTGCCCTCATCCTATACTCAAAAGATGTCTAACATTTATGTGTCTATTAAATGATAAAAGTAGAGATAATAAGAAGATCACAAAATAAGAGCGAACACATTAACAGCCATCGCTCAAATTAAATATAGTATTAGAAGCAATTAAGAATAGAATTTAGCAAAGAATCAATAAATTTAGGTAATCTCAATAATCGCGACTCACAAAACAATCTTTATTACTGCTAAATAATGGTCAAATCATGTAAAGCTAACATTTACTACATCTATATTTTGCAAGGAGAGAAATCTTATTTATTCCCATAGGTCCCAATGGTAAGAATATAGGATAATTAATTATGAAAATAGATGAGAAAAATATGTAAATATAATAATAACCCAAAATAACCCAAAGACATACAAAATGAAAAATAAAAAACCAACATCGTGTTATTAGTTCAACTATATCCTACAATTGTTATAGTTTTATTCTAAAATGTTATAAACATCTATGCCGTTATAATCAGTATATGGAATCATCCTCTTCAGATGACACGCGTAAAGCTGGAACTTCAACAATTCGATGCGAAATCTGTGGTCTTCCTTTTGATAATTTAGCGGCAAAAAATGAACATGTAAAATTAGAACACGTTGAACATAAACCGCCCAGTGGAGTAGGTTAATAATAATCAATAATAATAAAACTTTTTTTTAATATCTACTAGGTTACAATTTCTTTTCAAATTCTCACCAAGGAGCTCGAAGGACTCATTTTAAATGAAAAATTTTTTTCTAGAGGCAAGACTGTACATATAAGGTTCATTGAGGCTCAGGTAATACAATACATGTCCTCTGGTTTGGTTTTTTCAGTCCAAGGAACTCCGAACAGAACCTAACAAGATTAATAGCTAATATAGTTAAAATAGGTTATAGAGAATTTTTTAAATTCTTTAAAATATAATATCTTTTTATTTTTTACAACGTAATAAAGTAACATAAAAAACTACACGGAAAATCGCTATTGTAATTCAAATTTGCTATAATCTTTGAAAACGACATTTGTATCAAATTAATAAATGAATTTACGTTCTGTAAAAATTTGAAAAGTAAGGAAAATAAAAAAACTGGGTAGGTTTCTAAAATGAAATTTATTGTTTAATCAATGCATCCTGCTTCAAACATTAATTCCTTTACCTGTGGGATTAAATACATAATTTGTTCATCTTTTATTTTTTTATTCATCCATGTATCTGATAAAATATTAACAAATGAGTTTAGTTTATTACATATTGTAAATTCATATTGTCCTGGGTTTTGTTATTAGTAGTATTCTGATCTTGTACATTTTTTAATTGCTCTCCTTGCCTCGATTTGAGACCAGAAGGAAATTTAATTGTGTTCTGGGGCGATGCTGGATCTTTAAGTGGATCAGGAGGAGAAGTTGAAACTATTTTGTACACTGAACCTTCTCCAAAATCTCTATTATCCAGAGATACTACATACAAAGCGCCATCATAGGGATTCATTTCTAAATCAGTAATTATAGTGAAACCTTCTGCGAAAGTAAGTGAATCTTCTTCAGTATTTGAATCTACAACCTTATCAGCAAGTACATCTTTTAAAACAAGTTGTTTTCTAACTTGACTTAGATCAAAATGATAAATTTCCCCCCCCATTTGCATTAGATACAACATATCATATCGATAATTATTGCCCAGCGCATTGGAATCTAAGAATGTCATTGCTGTTGGCGCTACAGTGTCATGCCATGTTCTGTTTCCTTAAGTAAAAAACAAAACAATAATTAGGATTAGAAAAATTGAATTTTAATATACATGTTTATATTCTATTTAAAATCACTTACAAAGGTCAAGGGAGATTGTCAGGTGCTGGCGCTGCCTCGTCAATCACTGAACATTGGCCTGTTTTTTTATCTCCTTCACTAGAATCAAAATCTGAAATCTTATCTGCAATGTCACAAATAAAGTTATCAGCTCCTTTACCTCCTTTTAATTTAT
>JBIOXM010000151.1:0-2274 GCA_044869655.1 Nitrososphaeraceae archaeon
ATAAATGGGGACTGAACATGATATATGACAATCATCAGTTTCATACATCAAGCTGGCTTGATAACAAAAGAGGAACAGGCTTTCCTTCTTTCTTATTTGATAAGAATATTTATCCAATAAATTCTGGCGTAACAACCTCCTCTAGTAATTCAAATACTACGACTGGATTGTGGTGGACAAATTGGTGGAATAGAACTATATCCGATAAAGAGAACACAACGGATGGATGGATTCTTCAAGCCCATTTTTTGAAAATCCTTGTAAAATACCTGGATACTCATAACAGTACAAAGGGATATGAGATACTTAACGAACCACAGGTTTTTTCAACGGATCAATGGTCAAAGATTGGAAAATATTATGAATATATGATAAATGAGCTTAGAAACCATACAAACAAGACGATTGTTATAGACATGACTATCCCTATAAAATTTCAAGATTCGATTCTAAACCTAACCTCTGAAAACATGGCAAAAATTATACCAAAAGATAGAAACTCTATCTTTAAAATCTCGCTATATGGTATTCCTTTTGACGATAACTATCAAAATAGAAAAGTAGAACTTCTCATGAATGTTTCTAAAATTGCAAAGATTCCGATATATGTTGGAGAATGGAATAATGTGAATAGAGAAAAAAAATTGACAGAAAACAATACTGATGATGTAAGTAAAATAAATTCCACAAATAGCGACCTTACTCAAAATGAATCCGACACTCTTGTAAAAAATTTTACTTCATTAAATGTATATGGATGGGCTTTTTGGAACTGGAATTATGTTAATACACCTCCACAAAATTTTAATTTAATTAACTTCTCAACCAATGGTGATATAGTGCCTACAAAATATTTCAATATATTAAAAAATTCTGTTGATGAATTAAAAATGAATATAACTTCAAAGACATAATAGAAAAGATTTGTGACATATGGTCTGTCTGTCAACGAGAGATACATTATACCACTCCTTTAATACAAATAAAATCTCATTATTAGATATTTTAGTCTATACGCTTAATTTGGTTTTAAATCAAATTTTTAGATATGAATTTAAAGAGTTCAGTTTGTAAAATATTATTATATAGTAAATCAAATAAGTTATTATTAGCAAGAATATATTTTAATAAATATTACGTCCAAAACTATAAGTATATAGTTGTGCTACATTTTAATAACATCACTAAGTGCAATATCTACGTTAGAGATTATTTTTATGTTAATGCTAAGACTAAAAGTAAAATAATAACACTAAGAATAATAATAATGAAGATGATGATGATTTTTTTAATATATGACAAATTAAATTATTTGATAATGAATTGATAATGAATGATGGTATGGATTAAGGGAAACAAGAGATAACAGAATCATAAACTCTAAAATTTAGAACAACAAACAGAGCGGTCCAATACTCAATCTATAATGTATCAATTCGTGCTCTTTATTATTGGATTAAAAAAATTTGTTCACAAAAAATTAGTAGCAATATTCAATTCAATTCAAAGTAAAAAAAGATACACTAATAACACTTATCCTTCAAAATCAATATATCATGCTATATATTTGTTTATAAATCATATTGAATAATCAATTAGCATAATAATTTGTTTTTCTGAATATATATTAGTTCTTGATCTGTCAATGCTAAAGATCAGTAAAAAAGTAAGTACTCTTTTTATTATATTATTCTTATAGTATTTAATCAGAAAAAATCGTTAAAAATACTTTTTAAGTTAAAGTGTTTATTGTTACTGAACAGAGGAATAGAAGATATGAAGTCACAAAAGTTATTACCATTAGTATTAGTAACAATTTTACTTTTTCCCAGCGTTGTCACCGCTTCCATTGCGCAACAACAACAACAACAAGATCAGGACCAGCAACCTGGATCGAGTGGTAATCCTAATAAGAATTCCCCTTCTGGGACTTTACCAAAACCACTCGTGAATGTAAATATTGAGGGAACCGAAAATAATGATAAAATAAAAGGAGGAAATGGTAATGATGTCATAACCGGCAATCTTGGGGATGATACTCTCAATGGTGGGGATGGAGATGATGAGATTTCTGGAGACGAGGGTGCTGACAAATTAAATGGTGAACTTGGAGACGATGAGATTGAAGGTGGAGAAGGTATTGATAACATTAAAGGGTATGGTGGAGACGATGTGTTGAGTGGAGATGAAGATAACGATAAACTGGATGGAGGAAGAGGTAATGATGAACTTGATGGAGGCGATGGGAATGATAAGATGCTAGGAGGCGAAGGT
>JBIOXM010000152.1:0-20837 GCA_044869655.1 Nitrososphaeraceae archaeon
TGACAAGTAACAATCTGACAAGTAACAATCTGACAAGTAACAATCTGACAAGTAACAATCTGACAAGTAACAATCTGACAAGTAACAATCTGACAAGTAACAATCTGACAAGTAACAATCTGACAACTACAATTGCTACAACAAATATGAATAGTTATGACAGTAACAATAATAATAATCCAAATGTCAACTTATTTTTACGTGACCTTCACTTGAATGTTCTCTTAGAGGTAATAAATGTCCATGGTGGAACCAAAAAACCATTAGATTTTATTATAACAGTCAAAGGAGAAAACATTGCACCAAGTTCCTTTGCAGGTAGCAATAACTTTCAAAAAGTATCTATAAAACCAGGAAATTATGATGTTAAGATAGCTAATACATTTGGATATGAAATAAATAGGATTTCGGGATGTTCAGGTGTAATAGAAAGGACAGACAAAACATGTATAATAGAATTAATCGATACTCCAAAACTTTTGGAAATCCCACTAAATCAAACCACAGAAAATATAACACAACAATCAGAGTAATATGTTGACAAGATTTTTTATTATTTCTAATTTTATACATTTATTCTCTATTCATAACAATATTCTAATTGTTTCATTTTCTAATCAACGTTTACTAATTTTCCAATCCTCTAGAAGAAGAATCGATAATATTATAGGAGAATTAATTATAACTTTTCTACAATTCATATTAATACTAAAAGATATAAGATCGGTCGAGGTAAAACATCTAAATGAAATTTAATTTTTTGGTATTGTACGGTTTAATCTTAATGGTTTCTATCAATAGTGGGGATCAATTATTAAACTTTGTTTACTCACAATCAGATAACGCTTCTAATCCTGCAAACATCGATACAGAAGTAAATAATCTTTTAAATAAAGTAGGAAGGGGAAATATAATCGATAGTACGATTGATTCATTAATGCAAGGCATGGGTTCCTCTCCTTCTGCATCTAACTCTCCTTCTTCATCAAACTCTTCTCCTTCATCCAGCTCTTCTTCATCCAGCTCTTCTCTTCTAAGTTCTTTACTTCCGCCTAGCTCCTCTTCATCGAGCTCTTCTCCTCCAACTTCTAGAATTACGACAAACTCTTCCGATCCAAATTCTTCAGCAGCGGCAAGCTCATCGCTAAATTCCTTAATTCCGCCTCCTGTCTCCTCTTCATCCGGGTCTACTCCGCCTGATACATCATCAAAGCCTAATACATCAAATGTTGTTAATAGTGAAATACGATCAATTTTAAAGAATCAAGATTCGAGTCAATCTTCTGTTACTGTTAATCAAGTAAAAAATCAAAATATGAAATATTATGCAAAGATAGTAGATAAAAAAAGTAATAACGAGGATATTATATCTAGTAACTCATTCACAGAATTTAATAATGAATTACTCAAATTCTGTCTTGAGTCTGGACTAGATTCTTATGCTTGTAGCTCTATAATACAGGATTCACTACAATCAGCTCAATTCACCAGCTCTTATATGGGACCAGCAACAGTAAATACAGATCTTATTGGATATTCCTTGGAATTAAAAATAAAATAGTTTTATTTATATATATAAACAGAAATTTTAGCAATATGTTACATCGCAATAAGCTTTACGTGTTCTAATTTTTTATTAGTTTGAAACTTTTTAGTCATATTTTTTATTAATTCGGCATCTCCTTTTAATAAAAATAATTCTACACATCTGTCTTGGTCAATTTTGCTATGTATATGAGTAGTCACAATTTCTTCAAAATCGTGTCTCATATTAGTAACTTGATCATCATCTCTTTCTTGATGAATAATTAATAATAAAGCAGCCAATTTTCCCTGTAAAATATCTCTCTCTTTTTGTTCTGCTATGATATTTCTTAACCCCGCCCTCACTATTTCTGATCTTCCAGTAAATCCAAGATTTTTCTGCAATTTATCAATATCATTAATAATATCATCATTTAATGAAATACTTATTATCGGCAATATCGAATTTATTATAAACGTGATATAAAATTTTATGGTTAAAGTTTACTAATTTATAAAAAAAATTTCATATTAATGTAAAATGAATGATTCTCAAGTAAATAATTTAATTAGCTTCATTATGGATGCATAATTACCAATTTCACAAAGTGAATGCGCATCACTACCTAGATGAAACTTAACTCCTCTTTTGATAAATATTTTAACCCAATCTTCTGGGGGTCTCTGATATTTTGCATTGAGTTCAACTATTTTGTCGTATTTACTAAGAAGTTTTGCAAATTCTTCTATCTCTTCTGTATTTATTTGAAATGAATTCTCAGGAGCTAAATGACCTATCACATTTACGTATTTATTTTCAATTACTTTTTTTAATGCATTTATCCAAATGGATTTATCATTATATTTTGTATGAAAACTTGCAATAATAAAGTAATCCCTAGCAACTTCTTCTATACAATCAATATTACCATCAGGCAAAATCTTTGCTTCAAATCCTGAAATAACTTTAACCTTTGTTTTCTCTTTGTAGTTTGATATTTCATTTAAATAATTAGGAATCCATTTTGATGATTCTCTTACATGTTCTGTTAAAGCAATTATCTCTAATCCCTTTCGTTCCGCTTCTTCTACCACATTTTTCACTGTAAGATCAGAGTCTGAATGGTCGTTATAGTTAGTATGAACATGATAGTCTTCTCTTAAATTCATAATTTCTATTACATAATCTCTCACAATATATATTCTCTATTTTATTTTAAAAATATTATAAGCTCAAACAACATTGTTATTAATAGATATAATTCGTAAAACTTAATAGGGTTCAAAATGCTTTAAATTTGAAAATATGAAAATTTTAATTACCATCACATTATAACAAATCTTAATGGATATTTTCAATGTACTTATTCCTGGAGCTGGAGGACCAGCGGGAATTAATACTATTAAATCTTTACGACTTTCATTATTTAAAGGAAATATTGTATCAACTGATTCCAATTCGCTATCCGCAGGCTTTTTTCTTAGCGATTTTTATTACATTATTCCGCCATTCAATGATAAGTTTTTTATTGAAAAATTATTAAAAATAATTAAAGAACAAAATATCAAAGTTTTGATGCCTTCATCGGGATTTGATATTTATGGATATAGTATGAACTATGATTTAATAGTAGAAGCCGGAGCAATACCAATAGTCAGCAGAAGAAATGTATTAGAAATTTGCAGAGATAAATTGTTATCATATAAATTCTTATCAAATAAAGTCCCTTTTGCTTTTACTTGGGCATCTTATGAAAAAATAGATACATTTCCTTTAATAGCTAAACCACGGTTTGGCAAAGGAAGTAATAATATTATAAAAATAGAAAACAAATTAGATCTTGATTATGTATTAAGAAAATTTAAAAATATGATTTTTCAAGAATATCTTCCTGGAACAGAATATACTGTCGATGTTCTTTCTGATCTTACTGAAAAACCAATAATGGCAATTCCAAGAATACGGATAGACACTAAAGCTGGGATATCAGTAAAAGGAAAAATAAAACGCGACATCATGATCGAAAATCTTTGCAAAAAAACGGCAGAGACATTAGGCATTAAGGGTCCATGTTGTATCCAATTAAAAGAATCTAAAAATGGGGAATTAAAAATTATTGAAATAAACCCTAGATTGGGAGGAGGGACAATTTTTACTACTCTTGCTGGTGCAAATTTTCCTGCAATGTTATTGGAAATGGCAAGTAATAATAACAATTTAATAATTCCAAACGTATCGGAAATTACTATACTCCGTTATTTTGAAGAAATTGTGATTTAATAAATATGGAATGCGAGTTGTCTAATAATAAAAAAGAATGTTTCCCAGGAGTAACCTAAATTCAACTTGGTTATTTATATTTATATTATCTCCATGTTTTATTTTTTATTGTTATAGCGGCATAAATAATGAGCCATGTAAAAATAAATGTTGAAATAACATTCATCAAAGGTCTGTAAAACCACCTAGGATAACCAGGCCTTCTTAGTCTTACATCAATACCATAAAATAATCCTGAAAACATAGCTCCTCCTAAATAAAAAATACCGCTTAAGATATCACCAGTCAAGGGAAGTAATATGAGAGATTTTAGTATAATATAAGGTCTGAATAATCTTAAAGCAATTGTTAAATAATAAATAATTGCAGCAGGTAAAGGTCTTTGCCAATAAATTAATCCTGTGGCAAAAATACTTCTTATGAAGCTTTTACGCCATCGTATTTGCTGTTTAATTAAACTTCTTAGTGTTCTAGGAACCCCAATTTCTACATTCACACTTGGGCTATAGAGTATTTTCCATTGTTGACATTTTACTTTTCCTTCATTTTCTTTTTTCTTTATAAATTTTTCATCAGTAAATTTATTTTTTTCTGCAAGAATAAATGCAGTTAATCTTCTATCCGTTGCAAATTTAAACTCTATTCCTAAGAATCTATCGTTTGCCCATTGATGAATATGATTAATAATAGCTTCCTTTCTAAATGCAGATAGTGATCCAGAACAACATGTTAATGAAGAAAAGGAGCCTTCCATCCCTTTAATAATCCTATATTGACCATCAAACCAAACATCTTGGATTTTCTCCAATAAATTTCCTGTGTCTGCATTACGTACTTTTCCGTGTCCAGTAATGGCTCCAATTTCATTGTCAGAAAGAAATATCTTTACAAAATTTTCTACAGCGTCATTCAACATATTACAATCACTATCCATAAAAACATAAAAATTTCCGTTAGCTTTTTCAATTGCTTTTTCAATTGCTCGTTTTTTTCCTAGATTAATTGGAAGATGTAATACTCTCAATTCATTTGGATTTTCTTTTTTTAATCTTTCTAAAATACTTGGTGTTTTATCAGTGCTTCCATCATTAACAACAATTATCTCCTTTTTTTTATAAGATGAATCTATACAAGATTTAATACAATTTTCTATATTTTCTTCCTCATTTTTCACTGGAATAATTATAGATATTAGAGGTTCTTGGTCCTTGGAGTTCGTTTGTATATTCAATAAAGGATCTTTAAATTTTAAGTAAGAAAACAAAAAAATACTAAAAAGAATAAGAGTAGTAAGAAAGCTATAAAATCCTATTGTAAAGTCTACTATGAATAGCATAAAATAAATTTTGATGCATAATATTACACCCATTAATAATAACATAATATATCTGATTAACCATCTTTTTTTATTCATCTCATGCATTATTGTTGAATTCTTCTGTATGATCATAATTCTTTCAATTTAGTGAATGACAACAAAATTATCTATTATAAAATATAGTAAGAAATATTAAATCTATTAGTGGATTATTTTTCATATTTTTATCATAAAAAATTTATCTCAAAAATTGCAACTTGTCTTATTATTAATTTTATCTTCGAAATCATATATTAATTAATAATAAAGCATATATAATTAATAATAATTAATATATATTAAGAAATCCTATTGCAAACAATACTAATTATGAAATACAAGTTTTATTATTACAATAAACGGACTGTATATTATGAGGATCATACAACATGTCATTAGTTTCTGTTCAGTCTGTATCATACAAATATAATTCAGAATCAGTTTTAGAAAATGTTTCATTTGATATAGAAGAAGGTGATTTTTTAGGAATTATAGGACCGAATGGTGCAGGTAAGACTACTTTATTTCATTGTATGTTGGGTTTACTAAATTCATATTCTGGAAAAATAACTATTCTAAATCACGATATAAAAAAATATAAAAAAATATTAAAAAAAATAGGTTATATTCCGCAAAAAAAATCTATTGATCAAAAGTTTCCATTGACAGTAGAAGAACTTGTATCATTATCTCTTCCTAGAAATACTTCAAAGACTATAGTTTTAGAAATTTTAAAACAAGTTAGATTATATACCCTGAAAGACAGAACAATAGGCCAACTTTCAGGAGGTCAACAACAACGTGTTTTAATAGCAAAAGCATTAGTAAATAATCCCATAATTCTAATGCTTGATGAGCCAACTAATGAGTTAGATCCCAAAAGTCAAAGTGACTTTTATTCCCTTCTAAAGGAACTTAATGAAAAAAACAAGATTACAATAATATGGTCTTCACATGATATGGATGCTGTAAATAAATATGCCAACAAAGTATCATGTATCAATAAAAGAATGTTCTTTCATGGGGATAAAGGGAAATTTTTCTCTAGTGAAGATAATATCAAGAATTATTCTGAGTCCACAATGCAAATTCATATGCATTCCCACGATATGTAATAATCCAATATTATATGATTTGTATATGTTTGAGATAGATATTTTCTCCTTTGGATTCATTCAGCGTGCATTATTTTCAGGTTTAATTATTGCTATAACATGTTCTCTTATTGGATTATTTCTTGTTTTAAAAAAACAATCATTATTTGGAGATGCTATTTCCCATATGGCATTTGGGGGAATTGCGATTGGTACATTTTTAAATATTTATCCAGTTTGGACTGCAATGGGATTTTCAATAGTAACTGCGTTGGCTATAGCAAAAATGAAACAATCTACAAAACTCCCTTCAGATTCCATGGTTGCAATAATGCTTTCTTTGGGCTTGGGAGTAGGTGTTACCTTAGTTAGTTTATCTCACGGCTTTTCTGTTGATTTGTTTAGTTTTCTGTTTGGAAGTATTCTATTAGTAAGTATACAAGATTTATATCCTATAATAATTGTCGCAATAATAGTTGTGTCTATAATTATATCTTATTATAAAAAATTTCTTTATATTGCTTTTGACGAAGAACAAGCAAAAATTAGCGGAATTGAAGTAGAGAAACTCAACTATTTATTTACTATCTTAGTAGCTATAACAATAATAGTTTCTATGAAATTGGTTGGAATATTATTAATTTCATCCCTGATAGTTATTCCAAATATAACTGCTCTATTATTTAATCAAGGTTTTAAAAGAACACTTTTAATTTCATTATCTTTATCTACTCTCTCTGTATTTGCTGGAATTGTTCTTTCTTATTATTACAACCTAGCACCGAGTGGCATAATAGTATTGTTATCTGCAAGTAGTTTTATTTTGGCCTTTCTACTAAAAACTTGTATTTTAAAATAAAGAATAAAAAATAATTTCAGAAGCGTAGAAAAAATAGAAACTCCGTTAATGGTTGGTAGCAACCAAAGTACTAAAACTAGCTGATTGCGGTAATTATCTGCTCAAATGCTTCATATGGTTGTGCTCCCTGAATTGCTACAGGAGTTGTTCCATTATAAAAGATAAATGATGGTGTACTTTGTAATCCAATATTCCTAGCAAATGAATCATTTTCACTCACTACATCATTATATTTTCCAGTATCTACACAATCTGAAAATTTCATAAGATCAGGAACTCGCACGTTATTTGCAAATTGCTTTAAATTGTCTTTTGTTACCCATCCTGTATTTTCACCATTCGAATTTTTGAATAATTCATCATGATAAGCCCAATACATTCCTTGTTCTGCTGCACAATAGGATGCTGCTGCAGCAAGGGTTGAGGCTTTATCACTGGCATCATTTACAATAAGATCCTTATATAGAAACTTGGCCTTTCCAGTGTCTACGAAATTTTCTATTATAGAATCTTTAGTTTCCTTATTAAATTGAGCACAAAAAGGACATTGATAATCAGCAAATTCAACTATTGTTATTTTAGCTCGTTCATTTCCTAGTGCAGACGCATTCATCATAGATGGACTTAATAATTTTTTTAAGAACGTCTCTGGATTGAGGGTATCCTGATTATTATTATTATTACTCCTGGAACCAAAATTTAAGAAACCAGCGATTGTACCTACAAACATAATCGCCATTAACGAAACACTTGCAATTACAATTTTTTTCCTCATTTGTCTGATATTGTAATTAACAAACTTATTAATCATTTGGAACTACATTTTCGATTTTTCGGTACAATTAAATTAATCTTTAAAAAAATAAGAAATATGGAAGCTGGTGGTCTAGGCAGTGTATCATATGAATGCATGAGATGTGGAACTAGTGTAACAATAGAAGAATTGTCTGCATTACCCGAAATAAAATGTATTTGCGGCTTCAGAGTTTTTAGAAAAGCAAGACAACCGGTAATAAAACAGATTAAAGCAATTTAATTATAACTTATTCAAGAGGATCTCAGTATTCTACAACCAAGTATTTATAACATAAGCGCTATTATATATTATGAAAATAGTTTGTCCTGATTGTAAAAAAACTGCTCATTTGGAAGACGATTTTTCATTTGTAAAATGCTCTTATTGTTCGTTGGATCTTACGTATGGTGAATATGTTAAATATGTTGCATATAAAGATGCTCGATATAGTGATATACTGAGTGACTATAAAAATAATAGGTAATGATGTCATTGAAAATTTTCATCCCCCATTAAATTTTCTCTTGCTCTTATATTTGAGTTAGTTTTGTTAAAATTTTGTTTAATACTAGGTCATAAGGATAACTAAAAGTAAGTTCTATATTTTGCTATTATTTTCCAAATAAATGATTAAATATTATTTTCAAATTGTATAACTTCCAACAACTATATTTTTGTAGGTGATAAATGTTATTATAGTTCTTATCTAAATCTGCGTTTTTTCTATTACTAGGATAATTGTTAAATTCTTTTGGAGCTGGTTTATTGTTTATTTCTTACGTTGAGAAATTCCTTGTCTTTATGAATTAATTAAATATATATGAATTTAAAAATATTATCATTTTTATTATTCTTCTTTACTTTATTTAATAGTAATGAGTACGAGTGAAAAAAAGGTTAATGAATTGAGGCCTGGAATGAGAGGAGTAAATGTAAAAGTTAGAATAGATAGTATTTCTGAACCACGATCGGTAAATTTAAGAACTGGAGGACAAGCAAAGGTCGCCGATGCGCAGGTTTCAGATGAAACTGGTGTTATCAAGTTGTCCTTATGGGATGATCAAATTAATATGATCCAAGAAGGCGATATGGTAGTTATTGAAAATGGTTATACACATGCATATAGAGGAGAAAACAATCTAAATATTGGTAAATATGGAAAATTACAAAAAATATAAGCCATCTAATACATTCATAATATCTTTTGATTTTATTTACTTGATCTGTTGAGTTATAAATGGGATTTTAAATATTCTTGATGTGAACTCTAGCTTTATAGGAACAATTCCTAGCGGTATTCCAAATCAGATCAATGTTGTAATTGAAATACCAAAAGGAAGTAACATCAAATATGAAGTTGACAAAGACAGTGGTGTATTATTTGTAGATAGAAAATTGTTTACTGCAATGTTTTACCCGTGCAATTATGGTTTCATACCATCTACTATGGAAGATGATGGCGATCCTGTTGATGTCTTGATTATCGGTGAATTTGCATTAGTTCCACTTTCTATACTCAAAGCAATTCCTGTAGGTGTATTATTAACTGAAGACGAAGAAGGACAAGATTCTAAAATTATTGCAATACCTATAAATAAAATAGATCCAACATTTTCCTCTATAAAGGATGTTGACGATATACCAAATAGTTTAAAAAAACAAATTGAACATTTTTTTGCACATTATAAAGAATTAGAAGGAGGGAAATATGTAAGGATTTCAGGATGGGGAAACAAAGAAATGGCAGAAACTAAAATTACTGAAGCTAGTAAGAGATATTTGAAAACTTAATTTTTTGATTATAATGCTTTGAATTGTTCACTCCATCTCATATAAGCTCTAATCATGTCCATGCTTACACTAGGTTTCCTTATTTTTATGATTTCTTTAAAATCATTCATGGATATGGAACGCGGATTGGACTGGGCTTCCATTGCCTTTCCACTTTCAAATAACTCATTGACAACCCTTAATTGGACTGCCTGACAAATGTCTTTGATATCGCTAGCACTGTATCCCTGAACAAGCTTGGATAAGTCTTCAATTTTTAATGTTTTATCTTTTTTTAACGGCATAGTATATTGTTTAAATAAATAGTTTCGCGAATCGTTGTCAGGCAACGTAACATAAATTCTCTTTTGAAATCTTCTTAAAAAACCTGCTTCCAAACTCCAGGGTTTGTTTGTAGCGCCAATAACATAAAGTTTGGAATTCTTTGATTTATTGTTTATTCCGTCCATTTCAGTTAAAAATTGGTTTTTAACACGTATTTCCCCACCTACTTCGCCATTCCTATTGCCAATTAAAGAATCTATTTCATCAATAAAAAGTAATATAGGAATATTTTCACTTTCATATAACTTGTTAGCCATTTTGAAAAGTTTGGAGACATTTTTCTCAGCTTCACCAAGCCATTTACTCATCATTGCAGCCGCATCAACATTTACAAAATAACCATCGATCTCGGCAGCCGCAGCTGCTGCGAGAAGTGTCTTTCCACATCCAGGAGGTCCGTATAATAGTAGTCCTCGTGGCCAGCCTAAAGGGAATAAATCAGATCTCTTAGTAGGGTAAACTATAGATTCTCTTATTGCTCTTTTAGCATCATCAAGACCAACAACATCATCCCAACAAATATGAGGTTTTTCTTTCATAATTAAATTATCAAACTCTTCACCAAGGGATTCTTTGGGTTTTCTCATCTCACTTCCAATTTTTCTATCACAAATGTCAGGATCATTCTCACCTATATTTTCAACAGCTTTTCCTTCTTCTTCTTCTTCCAATACATTTGACATTTGTAACGATTTAATTCTGTTTAAATATGCATTAGATCTTTCTAAGTATATCTTATTTAATTTATATTCAGGATAAATTTGTATTAATTTATTCAACGCTTCAATAGCTCGTTGATAAAATTGAATTGCCTTTAATCTTGAACCTTGTGAATCCAGCCTTATAGCTTCTGCGGCATATTTACTTGCACTATTTTCTAATTCCTGTGGAGCTAAAATCATAATTCTAGTCGATATTATTTAGTTCATAATTGATTTTTAGTACTATGATGTAAATCTTATTTGTTCTAACAACTAAAAAAAGTATACCATTAAATTTTAACGTTTAGGTATGTTGGATTCACTTTCTACTACAATAATTATTCTTAAACTAAGAAATTCTTTGAAAAAATCCTTTTCTATAATTGACTAAAAGTAAGATGAGATTTTTTCTTGATTAATTGGTTTTTTTAAATGTGTGGTTTGTACCGATGTTCTAACTAAATTAATTATGTCCTTATCTTTTGTATCATCTACATATACTACATATATTAGAGATTGACTTTTATTATCTGTTTTTCTTATTACACGTCCTATTCTCTGTACAAGTTGATGTATATTTTTTGTATTTGATACTATTATTGCTATACTTACAGAGGGTATATCAAATCCTATCTCCAAGGTATGTACTGATAGCAATACAAAATAATTTTTCCCCCATGAATCTAAAATTTGTCGTCTTTGTTTTGTCTTTACCTTGTTATGTATAACTTCTGATGGAATTTTGTTTTTCTTTAGAATTTCACTTATATTATTTATGGATTCTATTGTTTCACTAAATATCATAATTTTTTCTTTTGGATGATTTTTAACGATATTTACAGATTCATTTAATTTTGAGTTAGTTTCATTAAGCAATTTTTTTCTTTTTTGTACACTTGCAAACCATAATTTTGCTAATTGAGCTCTTTGTCCTCCTGTTTTTAATAACTTTGAAACTACCAAAGGGTTTGATACTTTAAGTTTTAATGAAATATCTTTAATTGTGCTTGTTGTCTGATCGTATATTCTTCGATCTTCTAAATTCATTTTCACTGGTTTTAGTATAACCCGAGGTTCGCTTAATCTTCCATCATTAACAGCTTCTGTTATCATATATTTTTTTACTGGAGGAATTAATTTCATTATCTTTGAGTATCTTGGATCACTTTCATCAATTGTTGCTGTTAAACCCAGTATTAATTTGTCATAATTATCATTTAGCACATCAAAAATCTTACTGAATCTTTTGGCAGTTTCGCTAACCATGTGCATTTCATCAAGTATAATCATATCTGATTCTCTTAGCAGATCAAAGTTTTTTATTATACTCTGATAAGTACTAAAGGTAATTTCTTTAATATCTTTCTTTTCTCCATAGTACACTCCTATCTTTTCTTTTTTTATTCCGTAATTTATTAGTCGTTGTATGTTTTGTTCTATTAATACAATTCGAGGAACCAAAAACAGAATTTTAAAGACCAATAGTGGTTTCTGTTCCTTAATCAGAGAAGCCATTTTCCGTGCACATTCAAATGCTATTTCCGTTTTCCCTGTACCTGTACTATAAATAATAGAACCTTTGCCTTTCTTATTTATCCATTCATCTACTGCATCTATCTGATCTTTTTTTAAATCAAAAGGAAATTTTAGAAGTATTATTTCAGACAAGAATAACACATTAACTAAGAAGTTATTAATAATAATTTACTTACCTTACTGGTTTTATATGTTTATTAGCAGAAGTCACAAAATATTATTCAAGAATCTAAATCCACATATATAATTGAATATGCTTAATAAGCATTGTAAATGAAAGTTTTTGTTTTAGAACTAAAACAAGATGATCCCACTAAATGTACTGCGGCTAAGTTGGTCAAATTTAATTTAATTCAATCAAGACGGTTTATACCTAATGACACCATAGTTTTGAACCCATTATCCAAAATTACATTATCTAAAATGGACATTAGTATCGCTAACTCTATATGTGCTATAGATTGTTCTTGGAATTATTTTAATGAAACAATTAAAAAATTCAAAATTCTAAAAAAAAGAATTAATCGACGTCTTCCATTACTTCTAGCAGGAAATCCTGTAAATTATGCAAAGATAGGAAAATTAACTACTGCTGAAGCATTAGCAGGATCTTTATTTATACTAGGTTTTCAGTCAAATGCAGAAGAATTATTAAATAAATTTAAATGGGGACATACTTTTTTTGAGTTGAATGTTGAGCTATTAGAATTATACAAAAACCAAGAAGACCCTAATGAAATTCTTAAAATCGAAAAAGATTATTTTCCAAATCTATATTAGTTTATACGATATTATAAGATTGTGAGCTAGCGTACGAGTGACTCGAAAGAGAGGAAACTCCTCCCTCATAGCAGGCACTCAAATTAGTGATAATTAGCTGGAGACAGCTGGCAACGTAACAGAAAAGTATCTAGAGGACTTATCATAACTCTATGATGGCGAATAACCTGAGATTGTCTTTCCTAGAATGAAACTGACGACCTGAGTGGAGCAAGGCCAAAATGAGCAAAATATCCCTGCACTTGGCTCGGGTTGGCCGCTAAGCGAAATCTCGTATAAAACAGAAGGAGGGTTATTGCTAGCACACACATTATTAATTACTATTTATCTTAAGATGGGCTTCAATCTTTATCTAAGCTACATTTGTCTAGATGGAATTCTTAAAAAATGGAGGAGGATATAATATTTGAATCTACTAACTCAAATAAATTAACAACAACAAAGGAGATGGTATATGTTCAGGCTTAGAAAAGAAGATGATTAAAGAAACATTTTAGTTGAGAAAATAAAATTTCTATAACAATACAAAAACTTTTTAGTTTAATATACAATACAACTAAATTCTTTTTTTCTTAATTATTTTTCTGCTAACTTCATTAGATTTAGATTCTTCTGATATCAAAATATTATTTATTTTTTTGAATAAATAGACGATTAGATTCTCGAATAAATTTTCGTCAATATACCTGTTTTATCTTTCTCTTTTCTTCTTTTCTTCACCTTGTTCCAATTTTTGGTATAATATCTAGTAACATCGTGGATCCTATTGAAAGAGAATGCTAACACATATTCATACTCCTTTCCCCAATTTTGCTCATAATAAAATGGGTGGTTAAAAGAAATAGGATACTGTAAAGTTGAATCTAGGTGTATCCATTTATTATTTATCAAAGATTCATTCCAGCAATGATCAAGAAAATCATATACTATTCTAGTAGGAATTGATAATGAATTCAGAATCGCACCAAAGAGTATAGACCACTCACTACACCTGCCAATTTTTGACTCGGCAATTTTTAATATTTTTATATATCGAGGAAAAAGTATAGAGGATCCGCATTTGTAACATGAATATACTTCTGTTTTGCGCAATATCATTGAATCACCTTTTATAACTTGTACTCCCATCTTCATCTTACAACTAGAACATTGAAGTTCCTTTGGCATCCATTTCATAAAGTCATTTTTGAACCAATATAAGAGAGGAATTAACGATTGATGGTTGAGATATGATTTTATTATGGGGTCTGGTAATGATTTCTGTACATACTCCAAAATTTCATGGTCGGTATATTGTTCTGCTATCCTCTTATAAAACTTGAAAATGTCTGCAAAAGACGATTTGGACTCATTCAAATTCTTAAAAACCATAAATTTTTTCTTCTGATATTCTATGAACTTGATAGAATTAATTGTTTCTTACTGTCAAATTTGAAATAGCGGACTTTGGTTTCTCGATTTTAAGAAATAATTCTAGGAAGTAAATAAATGGATTATTAAGGAAAACATTATTGGTAACAATCTACATACACGATAGATATGATAGAAGATATTTCAACCACGAAAGATTTAGTGAAAGAAGAGCAAATCAAAACCTGTGATATTTGTAATAACGAAATTAATACTTTAATGTATCTAAATGTTAGTAGTAGTACTAGCAAAAATAAAAATACCAATACCAACACCAACAAAACAATAATTAGCACTGATAATGATGACGATATTTTTGATAAATATTACAATATTTGTTTAAATTGTGTTGAAAAAATTACAGAATTAATGAAATATAATTATGGTTTTAATGGGAAATTAATTCAGTTTTTTGAATCATTAACAGAAAGGAAATAATGAAATATTATAGAATTTATTCCCTTTTTTTTATTTTGTAAGAAAGTATTGATGAGAGGTTTTCTAAAGAGGGTAGAGAATAAAAATATATACTGATTTATTATATAATTATTAATAAGAATAATTTAAACAATTAAATCCTTCTCTTTCCAATGTATGATATATAATACCTCCAATTTACAATATATGCATTATTATGTTTTCAATTAGTAAACTGCTGATGGAAAATGACATGTAAGGGAATTTGTCAGCGTCATAAAGCAATAAAACCTCGAAACGGGGGACGCTATTTGATAGGTCAAAAACGCTGTCAGGTATGTGAAATTTATATCGATTGGCAAGGTACTTGGTGTCCATGTTGCGGTTATAGATTAAGGATCAGGCCAAGAAATGGAAAATATAAATTAATATTAAGAACAGTTGAAAACCAGAGAAAATTCAAGACAAATAAAACTTAATTGTTTAATATCGATTTAAGTACTCTCACAGTTATTAATAATATTATTATTAATATTATAATAGATATAGTTGAAAACCCGATAAGGATTACTTAGTCATAAAATATAATTAGGCAATATATATTATTTTTCTGGGAACATAACAATATATCTAATACATGTAGTCGATTTATCTTCGAGGATGCAAGATAAAAATACCTATAATATACCGACTTACCTAAAAAAATACGTTTAGTAGCCATAAGCAAAAAGAACATATAAAATCGTAATAAATTAACCAGAGGCTCATTTCCCATACGCCATTTGGTATTTGTAACTTCTTAACATAATCAGTGTTTTAATAACATATTGATTTTTAGAAAAATTAATTATTTTTATATTAATTTTTATTAGTTAAATTTACCTACGTCCTCCTACCTGTTGTTTTAATTCGAAGAAGGATTGGGATAACTTTTTAAGATGAAGGCTAATAATATAGAGTTCTCTCACTTGTTTTAAGTTTGTTAGTAGTCATCTATCCAAGTAAATTCCATATCAGAAAGAGAAGGATTTATGTTTGTTCTTTTGTAAGTTACAGGAGTTTCAGATCTATTCTTGTCCGATATGATATTAACAGACATTTTTTTGTTCTTTATCAACAACCTCTGAAGAACATTTATTTTTATTTTTTCAACACTAAACACGAATAATTTATAGCAATTAGATTTAAATAAGTAATGAAGATTTCCTATTTTCTTATTATAGTGAAAAATATAACTAGAAAAGAGCACTAAAATATTTTATAGAAGTAATTTAATTGAAATTATATCTATTAATTGAGTTGTACTATTAATAGGCGAAATAACTATAAGAATATTCTACACTCAGATATGTTGTATTATAAAAGAATTAGATTAGAAATTTTTCTGCAACTTAAACCTTCGAGAATAAAAAAATTTCACTAATAAAACGAATTAATTATTATCCCATATTTCACCTTTGGTAACAATTTCAATTAAAATATCATTTAAATTATTAAAAAATATTTATAGGATTATGTTCTATAAATAAATCAAATCTGCTATGTGATAGAAATTCTAATTAACTATTTATTCTATCTATCTCCTTCTTATAGTAAGATAAATTAATGTATTACAGATTTTAGTAGGAGCATTTATCAATTTAATTTGTAATTATCAACATAAGCGAAATTACCCCCAAGGTGATGATAAGGAATTTTTTTGTCAAATTCATTGCTTTATCTAAAGCATTAGAATAATCCAGAAATTGGTTCGTTCCCATAACCTTTACTGTTGATACAATATGAAATATTTCATATCCATAACTATCTAATTTTTTATACGCTAATTCTATAAGCTTATAATAATGATCTCTTATTGTTTCAAATTTTGTTATGTAACCAAATGGATAGTAGCCTTCTGAAGTTCTAAATCCAGACTTCTCATGTGTATCTGATGAGCAAATTTCTAACATTCTTATTCCTTTTTGCTCTAAAAATTTTATAATATATTCTCTTAATCCGCTTTTCATATTATTAGAATCAGCCCAACCTATTACATATTGATTATTCTCTTTACTGTTATTGTAATTATTTTTATTAATATCAATGAGGATTATAGATAGTCCACTTTTTCCAATGTCTTCTCCTAAAATCATATGATTACTAATTTCGTTTGTATTTGCAATGCCAATTTTAAAACTATATTGTGGTGAATCTTTTAAGATTTTTAGACATGTTTTTCCTGCTACTAATAATTCTTCATTTTCATGTTTTTCAATTTTTTTTCCCATTGCATTATGACTGTCGATTATAAAAATTGTCCTAAATCCTTCATTTTTTGAATATGTTTCCAATTCTTTACTTATTTCTTCTGGAAGATCGTCCATACCATAAGGGGCAAAAGAAAGCATTAGAATAGGAGTATTGTCAAAGATTATTCCTGTTACTGTAGCCTTTTTATTTTTTATCTGAATAGGTATTGAACATGTATTTCCAGAGTCTAGGGCTTTTTGTGTCTTAGATAGTGATGATAGGTATTCGAGTACCTCATCCTTGGATGGAAGGTTTAAAGAGTGGCCAGAAGCACTGTGAAATACCACAGCTTTTTGAGAAAAATGCTTATATAATTGGTAAGGAAGATTACTTCCACCAATTTCTTTAAAAGGACCAGGATGAATATTAGGTAAAACCCAATAAAGGTAATGATCTTTGTTAGTAAATTTAACAATATGTGTACCAACCAGTTCATTTTTAGACCTGGATAACAAAATTTTTTCTATATTTTCTACCTTATTTTCTGTCCATGCGGAAAGGAAAGCCTGAAGAAGGGCAAAAGTACTTGCTAAATTTGGCCTTCCTGCCCTATCTGCAAGGACCGTCCATACTATACCTAATCCTATTAAAATTAAACCAAAGGAAATTGCTACAACATCGAAAAACATCTCAATAAACAAAGAAGGAGGAATAATTAAAAAAAGAAAAACTATAGGCTGAATTATTGCAGTTTTTATTGCGTGTAGTAAATTAGCACCAAAAACTGCTGTAAATATTCCTATTCTTAGCCCAATCGCTAACATCATCCCCTCAAGCATGTGTTCCTTAGGAGGAAAATCTTTTTGAAATAAAATAAAAGTAAAATATCCAAGAATCAAGATAACTAACCATAGTAAATTCGAAAAAGCTGAAATGTGTAGAATTTTGGATATTTTATTAACTGGTGTTTTTCTTAATAAATAAAGATCTAAGAAATAACTGAAGATTAGAAAGGATGTGCCTGTTATTGTAAATATTGTTAATTGTATTAAATTTGCCTGTAAATAGAATTGATCAAAAACTAATATTATAAATAAGGAACTAATTATTGATATCGTTAAAGAAATTTTATAAGATGAAAAGTTGATTCGAGTTAGAGACCATCTTCTGTGAATATTGGTTACACTGTCATGGCCATTTCCCATCTTATAAAATTGAGATTTATTGTGCTCCTACAACTGGGAATATGACTCTAATTATAATGGAAATTCCAATTAAAGCACCTGTGACTCCAAGAACAACTTCAGGCTTTACTTTTACTCCTTTAGTTTCATCTTCAAAGAATCTTAGTAAACCTGCACTAGAAGCTGGTAATGGTGCATTTTTCTTTTTGCTGCTCAATTCATAAAACATAAAACAATACTACTTAAATAGCTATCGTTTACTATAATCAGAAGTTTTACAGAAATAATAGCATTGTAAAGATACTGGGTAAGGCTTAATAAGAAGTTCAGAAAAGTATAGATAAATATAAGATGGCGGTTATCTGTAAAAAATGTGGCTTACCTGATGATTTATGTCCTTGTGGGGAACTAGAAAAAGAAGAGACAAGAATTATAATCCGCCTAGAGACTCGAAGATTTTCAAAGACTACAACCCTGATCGAAGGAATAGATCCAAAAGTAACTAATATGCACAACATTGTTAAAGAGCTTAAAAGCCAATTTGCGTGTGGTGGAACTGCTAAGGATGGCTTCATTATGTTACAAGGTGACCATCGTGAAGACGTTAAAAACTATTTAGTAAAAAAAGGATTTAATCAAGAAGCTATTGAAACACAGTAACTTGATTTAAAATTAGCATAAAACGTTTCTACTTTTGTTCGAATAAATTTACTAGAATTTTGATTCTCCTGCGTATTAATAGGGTAATATTTATATGTTAGAATAAAACATAAATAGTACGGATTTAGTTATTAAAAAGTTTTGTGGTGAAATGAATGGTTAAAGATATATCGCTTTTTGGCGATCGGTGCCCAAGATGTGGCAAAGGTCCGATGGTGACTGACAATTCTACAGGGGAAATGTTTTGTGGAAATTGTGGTTTTGTAATAAATGAACGAATAGAAGAAACTGGGCCCGAATGGAGAGCATTCTCGAAAGAAGAACATGAAGACAGAAGCCGTGCAGGAATTCCTACTTCGTTAGCTATGCATGATATGGGCTTAGCTACTATTATAGGGCCTGTAGACAAAGATGCTTCTGGTAAACCACTTTCTTCTTCCATGAAAAGTACTATTGAAAGACTTAGAACATGGGATAGTAGAAGCCAAGTCCATGAACCAGTCGATCGTAATTTTAGACAAGCTTTTAGTGAATTAGATAGATTAAAAGATAAACTGGCTGTTGGAGATGCTGTAATAGAAAAAGCTGCGTATATTTATAGAAAAGCGTTAGAAAAAGGATTAGTAAGAGGGCGATCTATCTCTGCACTCGTTGCAGCTGCGTTATATGCTGCATGTCGGGATACGGAAACACCAAGGACCCTAAAAGATATAGCAAATGCAAGCAATATCAAGAAAAAGGATGTTGCACGTTGTTATAGACTTTTAATTAGAGAGCTTGACCTACGAATGCCAGTTGTAGATCCAGTAAAATGTGTTGCAAGAATTGCGAGCAAAGCTGGATTGTCTGAAAAAACTAAACGTAAAGCCTTAGAAATTCTTAAAAAAGCTGAGGAAGGTAAAATTTCAGCAGGGAAAGATCCGATGGGTCTAGCAGCAGCTGCATTATATGTTGCATGTGTTATGAATGGAGAAAATAAGACACAAAAGGATGTAGCAGAGGCAGCAGGAGTTACCGAAGTAACTATTAGGAATCGTTATAAGGGATTGAAAACACATCTCAAACTTTAACTAATTTTTTAATTGATGTAAAAATACTAATTGTAATATGTAGTTAAATCCATTGTATTATGAGCACTAGTTATGAGTAGATCTCCAAATTTTTCTATCATTCTCCTCTTCTTTTTTTTCTTCCTCTTTTTTCATCTATTTTTAGAATTTTCAACTCAAGAAGAATCAAAAAAACAAAATTATCCTAATATTGAGAGAGTAAGTTTTATTCATTATTTGGATGAAAATGTTGCTATTGAAGAAATAAGATCTAAAAATCTGGATACATATTTTTTTCGTATTCCCCTTGACTTGGTTTCAGATATAAAAAATGATATTAATATCAAACTATATGAGAAAATTGGAGGTTCATTTGGAATTTTGTTAAATCCTTCTCCATCATCAAATAATGATACAATGAATCCCTTTGCATTTCGTGATGTTAGGTTTGCTATAAATTTCTTAATAAACCGAAATTTTATTGCAAATGAAGTATTACATGGTTATGGAATTCCAATGTACGATCCTTTTGGTCTTTTCTCCCCTGATTATCCTGTTGTAATGAATACTGTTGAGTCATTTGGCTTCAATTACGATCCAGAAGATGCATTCAAACAAATCAATAAAACTTTGGTAACACATGGAGCTAAATTAAAAAATGACAAATGGTTTTTCAATGAAAAACCTATTAAATTAAAAATTTTAATCAGAAGTGATGATCTTCAAAGGAAAGTTCTTGGAGAATTAATTTCTTCAGAACTTGAACAATTGGGTTTTACAATTATAAAAGATTATAGCGATCTAAATAAAGCTGTTACACTTACTCAAGGATCCAATCCTCA
>JBIOXM010000153.1:0-6663 GCA_044869655.1 Nitrososphaeraceae archaeon
CAACATCACCAGTAGAAACTGCTAAAGAATCCATGGTATCATAATCAATTCTTGCTATACCTCTACCAACATCACGAGTATAAGCTTCCAGCACTTTTAGTGATGTATTGTTTATATTTCCTCCTCCACCAGTAGCAGCGGCAGCACCACCACCACCACCACCAACGTTGTTGTTGTTGCCACTACTATTGCTATTATTATTACTGTTACTGCCGCCGCCACTGCTACTACTATTGCTACTATTACTAGGCAAACTACTGTTCACTTGTATATCTTAGGTAAATTGACTACATATACATCTTTGTCTGATAAAAGTTGATAAAAAGTAAACGAATCTAAAAATAATAATAATAGTCAACAATATTATGATATATTGTCAAGTGAAGATATCTATATAAAAGGATTTGCTAGTAGCGAAGGAACTAAAAAATTTAGAGACATTGCAATTAAAAAAGGTAAAGCATATTTACACTTTAAAGAATTTGATGATTTAATATTATCAAGTATTGGAATGGGTACATATTTGGGTGATCTATCGAAAGAAGATGATACAGATATTGAAAATGCATTATATGAATCAGTAAAATCACATGCAATTAATGTAATTGATAGTGCAATAAATTATAGAGCAATGAAATCAGAAAAAAGCATTGGCAGATCCATAACTAGACTTGTAAATGACGGAATAATTTCTAGAGATGAAATTTTTGTAAGTACAAAAAATGGTTATATAACAAATGACGGAGACTATCCAATGCTTGATGTTTGGGAATATATACAACGAATGTATATATCTACAGGAATTATAAAAGCAGAAGATATAAGTTCTGGATATAATGTTCTTAAACCAGCATACATAGAAAAATGTATAGAGAGATCACGGTTTAACTTAAAACTTGATACGATAGATCTAGTATATGTCCATAATGCTTTCGAAAGTTGGCATCAGGATGTTACTAAGGATAAATTTTTTGACATGCTTTCCAAAGTTTTTGAAATTTATGAAAAATTCCGTTCTGAAAATAAAATTCGATATTATGGAATGGCTACATGGACCTGTTTTAGAGTAAGTGAAGAAAATAAAGAATACTTATCACTTGCTGAGGTGTACAATATCGCTAAAAGTATAGGAGGTATAGATCATGGATTTCGTTTTATCCAACTTCCATATAATTTAGCATATAGTGAAGCGTTATTTTTGAAAAATCAAAATGTAGGAAATGAAAAAAAGCTTACAATTTTAGAAGCTGCAAAAAGATTGAAAATAGGAGTTTTTTCTAGTGTTCCATTACTTCAAGGGAAATTAATACAAACAAAGATTCCTGACTACTCAGAAGGATTAACAGATCCAATTATGAAACTAGTCCAAATAATAAGATCAAGTCCTTCTATAATAGCTCCTTTGATAGGTCAGAAAAAAATGGATCATGTAAATAACAATAATAAGATTTCAGAAGTTCGACCGTTAAGTGAAGAAGAATTCAAATTAGCTATTGAAGTGCTTACTAAAGGAAAGTGACATTTATTATAATGATTCAGAAATAATATAAAAATAAGATTTTCTCGTCTATATAATATCAGATTGGGTCATTTTTCTTATTTTTTCTTTCCATGATTGTGTAATTTCATTCTTTTCGAAATTATCAAACAACTTCTTTTTTGTAGGATCATCATTTTTAAATGGTCTTAACCAACGAGAATTTTGTAGTTTGCTATTGGCTTCAGAAGAGGTATCATTCTCTAAAATTATACTATCGAGGTCAAAAGTATTATCTTTTAAACCATCAGTAAGTTGTTTATCTGTTTCATTATTGGTAGATGTGTAATATTGTGGAGTATCAGAAATTGAAGTAGAAGGATTATTAATATTTGGTTGTTGTGATATAACAGGATCCTTATACTGCACATTTAAAATTTCATCATTAGTTTGGGATTCCGAAAGAAATTCTTGTATTAACGACATCTGGCCCATAATTTGACCCCTACCACAATCAGAAAAGCCGTTCTTTTGTAAAAAAGGCATATACTTGAGCAATATTCGAAATTCTTCCAATCGAGCTTTGGCATTGTCCTTAGATAATATCGTCATTTCATTGTAAATGGTTTGATTCTTTTAAATTAAGGCTGGTTCAATTATTTTGCTAATTAACATTCCAAAAGCTAGCTAGCATACTAGATCAAGAGATATACAAGTTATAAAATTAAAATATATTTAAGTACGAATAAAGATTTACAATTACTAAAATAATTTGAGTACCAAAAAATATGTTTTAGACACTAGTGTCATAATTGATAAAGAAATCTCTAAAATGTTACAGACTGGCAAAATGCTAGTTGAAAATAGTGAAATCATTATTCCCAGAGCAGTTTTAGATGAATTACAAGCTCAGGCATCCACTAATAGAGATCAAGGTTTAGTAGGTCTGCAAGAAATTCATGAAATACGAAATGTTTGTAATAAAAAAGGTATTAAAATAAATTTTTCTGGTGAAAGACCAGATTATGATGATATTTTATTAGCAAAGCATGGAAGAATTGATTCAATAATTAATGAACTAGCATTTAAAGAAAATGCGATTCTAATTACTGGTGATTATGTACAGCATCTAGCCGCATTAGCCCAAGGAATAGAATCATTCTTTATAAAATATAACCATCAAATAACTCATTTTAAATTCGAAAAATTTTTTTCAGACAAAACAATGAGTATTCATCTAAAAGAAGGAGTTTATCCATACGCAAAAATTGGAAGCCCCGGAAAATTCGAACTGAAACGATTAGATGAAAAGACTATAACAAACGAATACCTTAAGGAAATAATTAAAGAAATTTATGAATATAATCCACTTAATACTAATAAATTTTATGAAATAAATCGAGAAGGCGCTACCGTTATTCAATATGAAAAATACAGAATAACAATTACTAAATCTCCATTTTCTGATACTACAGAAATTACTATTGTAAGGCCTATAGTACACTTATCATTAGATGATTACAAATTAAGTGAAAAACTTCTTGAGAGACTAGGAGAAAAAGCTGAAGGAATTGTGATAGCTGGCCCTCCTGGATCAGGCAAAAGTACAATAGCTAGTAGTCTAGCAGAATATTATACTAAAAAAGAAAAAATTGTAAAAACATTTGAATCACCAAGAGATTTACAAGTTCCCAAAGAAGTAACACAATATAGTCCTTTGGAAGGAAGTTTTGAAAATGCAGTAGATTTGCTGTTACTGGTTAGGCCAGATTATACTATTTTTGACGAAATAAGACGAATCAAAGATTTCACTGTTTATGCAGATTTAAGACTATCTGGAGTGGGAATGATTGGAGTCATTCATGCTAATAGTCCGATAGATGCAGTTCAGAGATTTATTGGAAAGATAGAACTTGGAATGATTCCTCATATAATAGATACCATTATTTTTCTTAAAGATGGTAATATAAATAAAGTTTATGAATTAAAATTGACGGTTAAAGTTCCTTCTGGAATGGTTGAAGAAGATCTAGCTAGACCTTTAGTTGAAATTTTAGATTTTGAAAATGGAGAATTAGAATATGAAATCTATACTTATGGTGAAGAAAATATAGTAGTACCAGTAAAGGAAATAGTAGAGAAAAAAAAGACAAACACTAGTAATCATATCACAAAACTTGCCGAATCCAAGATAAAAGATGTAGTCAGAAGATTTGATCCTAATGCGGAGATAGAAATCATATCCGATAACAAAGTAAGAATAAAAGTCGCAAAAGAAATAATTCCAAAAATCATAGGAAGAAGTGGTTCCACTGTATCGGAATTAGAAAATATACTAGGTTTAAGAATTGACATCGAAGCTAAAACACTGGCACTTGATAAAGAAATTGATTTCCAAATAAATGAATCTGGTTCATCCATTATAATCATTCCAAATAAAAAAGAAGTTGGATCCAATGTTGGAGTTTATATTAACAAGGAATTTCTTTTAAGTTCAAAAATTGGTAGAAAATCAAGAATCAAAGTTGACAAAAGATCAGAACATGGACAAAAGCTGTTAAATGCAATATTGACTTCTTCTAACATTAAACTTTTAAAACAAGTGGATAAATAATTAAAGGAATTCAATAGAATAAAAATATAGATTAGTACAACTCTTCTTTACAAATTTCTAGTTTAGAATAAACATAAAAGATTGTTTTACTATTACCAATTGTTTGATTAGTAAAGGAATAAGGATTGCCTTTCAAGGAGAAAGAGGAGCATATAGTGAAATGGCAATAATGCTCAACTTCCCTGCTTCTACCGCCATTCCTTTAAAAACTTTTTATGATGTTTTTGAAACTGTTAAAACTTATCCAAATAGAATGGCAGTGGTCCCGATTGAAAATTCAATTGAGGGCAGTGTAAGTGAAACATATGATTTATTATTACAGGATAAAATATATGTTTCAGGAGAAATATTTCAACGAATTAATCATTGTTTAATTGTAAATAAAGAATATCAAAAAATAATCAATGTATACTCTCATCCTCAAGCATTGGGACAATGTAGAAACTATATTCAAAGTAAAAAATTAGAGCCAATCCCAGCATTTGATACTGCCGGAGCGGTAAAATTTATAAAGGAAAACAAAATGATGAAATCTGCGGCTATTGCAAGTAAGAGAGCAGCCGAAATATATGATATGAAAATCTTAGAAGAAGGGATTGAAGATAAACAGAATAACTTTACAAGATTTTTTGTTATATCGCAACAACTGGTAAAAAAACCATCAGGAAAAGACCGAACCTCAATTATTTTTGCCTTAGAACATAAACCCGGCTCTTTATATCAGATACTAAAGGAATTTTTTCGAAAAAGCATAAATTTGACTAGAATTGAATCCCGTCCAACTAAGGAAACACCTTGGGAATACTATTTTTATGTAGATTTTGATGGACACTATAACGATGAAAAAGTAATGCTGACGTTAAATAGAATAAAGACTCAAACAAAATTCTTTAAACTATTAGGATCTTATCAAAAAGGAATTTTTTAATATTCTCAAAACTAATCATTCTTCGACTTTTCTCTCTCTTATTGTATCTATGTTTTGATCTATTTTTTCTTGAACAATAGGAATTTACAGGTTAGTTCTGGAAGTTAAAGAGTTAGGTAATTTCGATATTACCAATTATATTTTCATAACCACTTTTGGAGCTGTATTCTCTTTTAGAATATTCAAATCCTTAAGTGTCTGCTGCTGTTCATCAATATATTTTTATATAGATGTATTTAGATTCTAGTAATTTATTAATATATAATCACATCAAAAGGAATTTTTAATTTACATTTTTCTTGTCCTTAAACCTAGAGCAGCTATGACTATTCCAGTAATTATTAACATTATTTGACCAATCAATGATAAATTGTTTCCTTTAGTAAATGCATAACCATCAACTAAAATATCGTCATTTCCGAAATTGTTAATTTTTATAAAATATTCTCCATCTTGTGTAGCTGTTAAATTAAAAGAATAAGCAGAGGAAGATTCAGTTAAAGTAACATCCGTTTTATTAGGGTATACTATTGACATATTAAAACGTGATCCTGTAACCGATATAACCGCACTATCTCCCTTTTCCATGTTAGGAGAGAGGATGTCAACAGCATTTGGTTTGATAATACCATCAACATCTACTTTTACAGAAGTATTTGAATAATAAATTGAAATGATCCCAATAGCAATAAAAACTATTCCTGCTATCAATAAACCATAGAAATAAAGGGATCTTGATACCATAAGCATAACTTTTTAGCAGTAAGATATTAATAGATTTCATATAAGTTTGTCATTTACATAGGCATTTTAGGAAAGATAGTCCGTCATTATCCTATACAGAAATAAAGTATCAAAATTTAATTAAAATTCTATTCAAGCCTATGCATTCATTGTTAGGTATCACTATTTTAGTAATGATATAGTATAAAAAATTTAAAATGTCCTTCGCTATAATTCATTATTTTAGGTTAAGAATTACAAACTTATTTATGTTAATATTATAAGTTTTATTTTTTATATGAAATATTTCGATGCTCATATACATTTAACTGATGATCATTTTTCAAGTTATTTAGATTACATTCTTCCTTCTTTAAGATCTTTAAAAATCAGAGCGTGTTCTGTAACTGTAGATCTTACAACTTCTAAAAGAAGTTTAAGGTTGTTTAATAATCAAAATGATATAATAACTCAATTCATTGGTATTCACCCTGAATTTGCGCTTAAAGATAATATAGAAGAATTCCAAGAATTATTTATTTCTAATTTAAAACACGTAGATGGAATTGGAGAGATTGGATTGGATCCAACATATGTCACTAAAAATGAGATACAATATTCTAACCAAAAGAAAATCTTCCATCTACTTTTAGAACTTGCGGAAAAATATAATAAACCTATTTCAATTCATTCCAGAAAGTCCCTGGATGAAATACTAAATATATTATCCTCTTATAAAATTAAAAATTCTTTATTACATTGGTTCAATGGAAATAAAAAACATCTACAACAAGCTATGGATATGAATATTTTTGTATCCTATGGACCTGTTCTGTTGTATGCTCCAGATAAGAAAGTTCTTTTGAAAAGAACATATACAGATAAACTATTAGTAGAGACAGATGGCCCAGTAAGGTATTC
>JBIOXM010000154.1:0-2001 GCA_044869655.1 Nitrososphaeraceae archaeon
AATCTCAAATCTTCCCATTATCATGTTAAAAGATAATATCAATTTAGATATTGAATCTAAATCCATAGTTGTTATACCTATGGATAAGCCTGTATTTGAAATGGTAGAAGCTGTTTCAAATATCATGTCAATAAAACTATGATTGTTCCTATCTAAGTAATAAATGCATAGTGCTGTTATAACTGTAAATACAATAAAAAGAAGAACCACAAATGATGCTTCCCTAAAAGCTTTATCAGAAAAAATATTAGCTTTTTGCTTATCTATAGGAACTTCAGATTGCATTTGTTTACTATTTTTTCCTATTTGTTTTGCTTGATTATATGACCTGAAATGTGTTGGCATTCTTTTACGGAATTGTATTGCTGTTGAGGAAATAAGGGGAGGCAAATTAGAATAATTTTTTTCGTTAAATGTGGATGTATATTTTTTCTGATTAACTAATTTTTCAAAAATCAGCATTAGTCTCGCTATTTTTATTCCTCCTGCAGTAGAAAAGGCAGTTCCTCCTACCAGCATTACTACAATTAGCAATATTTTACCATAGATAGATAGTTGTGATAAAGCAATAAATTGGAAACCTGAAGTTGTTGATGCACTAACTACATGAAACATAGAAGAAATCCATTTTTTATCTGAATATGAAGATTCTATAAATATAAATAAAAATATAAAGAAAGTTAAAAGTATTATAAATATTAGAACTTCCTTAAGTTCCTTCGTTGCCTCCACATTTTTACTGAAAATACCAAAATGAAATGCAAAAGGCAATGCTGCAAGAATCATCCCACTCATAATTACAATCAATGGAATTGGATTTTCTACATTAAGACTAGTAGATGTAGGTACAAATCCACCAGTAGCAAGCGTAGCAAAGCCTAACGATACTGAATCAAGTATATTTATATGTCCAAAAAAGAATATTAATAGAGCAATAATAGTTGTATATACTGTAAAGATAATACAGATAGTAGAAAGTAACTGTTTGAATCTTAATACACCACTACCCAATACATTTTTCATTCCTGCTAATTTCGTTTCTGGATAATACAAAGCCACAATTAAATAAATAAAACTTAATCCACCAACCCATTCAGTATAGGACCTATAAAATGAAAAACTATCAGATAGGTTTTCAGGATGAGTTATTGTGGAAATACCTGTTGTTGTAAAACCAGAGGAGCTTTCCAAAAAAGAATTTGCAAAAAGAGAAAATAAATCAATTCCTTCATAAAATGGATTTACATAGACATAAGGCAGGCTACCAAAGAGACTCAATAAAAAAAAGCTTAATACAACAACAATAGATGCTTGTTTTAAATTGAGTGGACTTTTTTCTCCTAATATATTCATAATGTATCCTGTGAGAAACATTCCTACAAATGCAACGTAAATGCCAATTGAAGACTGCCATTCTGCTAGAAATGTACCTAATAGTGCAGGTATAATCATCAGTAAACCTGAAAATTGCAATATAATAGCTACATTTGCAAAAATCGGTTTATAATGCTCTCTTATTATTTTCCTATAATTTCTAAAAGTTTTTTCAATAACTGCTATACGAATTACTTCAGCAAGATATTGTTGTGTTACTGTACCAATAATCTTTCCATTGTTATTACTAGTTGTACTATCAGTAACAGGCAGATGTTTTATTTTGTGAGTGCGCATTAATTGAATAGCTTGTCTTACTGTAGCAGAAGTAGGTAATGTTATTATTGGAGATGTCATTATGGCTTTTAGAAATACTAAATCAGAATCCTCTCCTTTCATAACAACCTTTTCTAAAATATCACTATCTGTTACTATTCCAACATATTTTCCACCATTTGCTGATGAGGTTACTAGAATAATCTCCACATTTTTAGGTTGTAATATTTTAACTGCCTCAGCAACAGAAGAATTCTCATCAGCAGTAACAAATTGAGTATGAATATACGATGACAGAGGACGTTCTAATGGCTCAACCATTAACATTCATCATTTATGATTATTATAACA
>JBIOXM010000155.1:0-3348 GCA_044869655.1 Nitrososphaeraceae archaeon
GAATACAGTATTACTTTAAATGATCAAACTCAACTAAACGCAATGAAACTTAAACGGTTATATCAGCAAAGCTATAATGATATGGACAGTTTCGACGAGGTTAGTACTGAAATATCTACAACCATCAATAACCTTTTAAAAAGGTCTATCTCTCCGGAGATTCGTGAAGAGGATATGGATGGCGCGATTCAACAGATACTTAGAATGTATGAAAAAAAAGGAAAGAAATAGACTACATCGAATAGTTAGAATCTATAGAAAATTATAAGTTGTTTTCATGATAGTTTTGTTATGCTTCCTAATTGGTGACATTTTAAACGAATATAAAAAAGTCCTTGAAAGATTAGGTAAATATAAACACCAATAATATAAATAAGATATTATTCATGATTCATTCGAATGAATCATGCCCTAAAAAAATGTATAAATCCTTCATGTGGCTTGACCTATGGAATACACAATAATGATTATTTATGTTCTTGTGGCTCCTTTCTGGATATTCTGTATTCAGAAAGACCTGAAAAAGAATTAATAGAGATATTTTACCAAAGAAGAAATCCTAATGGAAATATTTATAATGAAAGCGGTGTCTGGAGATTTAGAGAATTATTAAATTTTCCTGAAATAGACACTGATAATATCAATGAATGTTCAAAAGTTCTCGTTTCTCTCGATGGCGCAGAAGGCAGGTTATCTAAACCATATAATATGTCAAAAGTTGCAGATTTTGTAAATCTTCCTCATGAAAATCTTTTTCTGCAACCAGAAGGATACAATCCCAGTGGATCTTTCAAAGATAATGGTATGTCATCTGCAGTAACTCATGCAAAAATGCAAAATATTAAGACACTAGTTTGCGCATCCACAGGGAACACATCTGCATCAGCAGCCATGTATGCTTCCAATGAAAATATGGACTGTGATGTTTTTATTCCAAAAGGAGAAATTGCTCCGGGTAAATTAGGACAGGCCTTTCAATTTGGTGCTCAAGTTATTGAAGTAGATGGAAATTTTGATGATGCACTACAGTCATCTTTAGAATATTCAAAAACCTCAAATGGATATACAGTTAACTCTATTAATCCATTTCGAATAGAAGGCCAGAAAACTATTATTTACAGAGCCTTAGAAACTTTAGAATGGAATCCTCCTGATTGGATCGTCTATCCAGGTGGTGCATTGGGAAATATATCCAGTTGTGGGAAAGCATTGATAGAACTATATCAATGGGGATGGATCCAAAAAATTCCTAGAATTGCAGTTGTAAATGCAGAAGGAGCAAATACACTATATGAGCTTGTTAATGGAAAGTTTGAAAATACAAAGCTCCACTGGAATGAGGGTAAACCAGATATGAATAAAATTCAACGATATTATGAATATAAAAAGAAAAAAAATATTCTTCCTAAAACGAGGGCTACTGCAATTCAAATTGGTAAGCCTTCAAACATTGTTAAAGGCTTAAGAGCTCTATGGTTTACTAATGGATTAGTAATCCAGGTGAATGACGTTGAAATGATGGATGGAATGTCCATAGTAGGACTCAATGGATTTGACTGTGAACTTGCCTCTGGAGCAGTTCCTGCTGGAATAAAAAAATTACGAAAACAAGATCTTATGAAAAAAGATGATATTGTTGTTGGAATTTTGACTGGAAGACAAAAAGATCCATCAATATCCATGGAATATCATATGAATACTAAAAATCGATTTTCCAATCCTCCGAAAAATATTTATCAATAATTCTTATTAGTTTGAGAAGAACAATAAGTTAATAAAGTTTGTTTTTAAATTTTCTTGTTTTTTTTTTAGAAATGCTTACTCTCTCCTTATGATATGTATTTTTTAAAACAGAGATCATAGCGTCTGCTTTCCTTTCAGTTTCGTTCCATTCGTTCATTGGAATAGAATCCATTACTATTCCAGCACCGGCTTGTATGTACCCATGCTTCCCATGTATGAAAATTGATCTTATTGTTATAGCAAAATCACAGCATCCATTGAAAGAAAAATAACCTAGCGCACCAGCATAAGCTTCTCTTCTCTCTTTTTCCAGTTCGTTTATTATTTCCATTGCCCTCACTTTGGGTGCTCCCGAAACCGTACCAGCCGGAAATAGGGCTTTTAAAGCATCATAAACATCCACCTTATCTGATAAGTGTCCTACAACATGTGAAACTATATGTTGAACATGGCTAAAACGTTTAATATTCATCAACGATTTGACTTTTACCGTACCATAATCAGAAACACGACCTATATCATTCCTTGCAAGGTCAACTAACATTGTATGTTCAGCTAATTCTTTTTCATCTTTTAATAAATCCTCTCCAAGCTTAGTGGTTTCTTCTTCACTTTTTCCTATGGGTCTCGTTCCAGCAATAGGAAAGGTCTCAATTACTTTTCCGGTGACTCGAAGAAGCATTTCTGGACTAGATCCTATTATATAACGTTTGCCAATTTTAAAGAGATACATATATGGAGATGGATTTAATTCGCGTAATGATGAATAAACATGAAGGGGGTTTCCCTCAATATTGAATTTAAAGTTCTTTGATAGAACTACTTGAAAAATATCTCCATCATAAATAAAACGTTGAGCCTTTTTTACCAGTTTTATGAATTGTGATTTAGTAAGGTTTCTTTTCGGAACAGTACACCGAATATTGTTCAAATAAAATTTTTGCTCCCTACTAATATTCTTATTCTTGCGATCTATATTAGTCGTAAAGGTATGACTCTCCGTGTTTAATATTTTATAAATATCTTCTATTTGGGATTCAGTTCCGCGGTAAAAATAATATGGTTGGTTTTCTTGATGGTCATATATTATTCCATCTGTGAAAATTCCAAACTCAAGCAATGGAAAATTAAGTATCTTTTTCTTTGGAGCAGGTAATCTTTCCCAAAATTTTATCGCTTCGTAACTGATGTAACCAACTGCTCCACCAATATATCGATAATCAATATTAGGTAGAGATATTTTTGGAAGGATAGAGCGTAATTGGGATAATGGTTCACTCACCTTGAGATTTTTTACTATTTGCTTATTTCTATTAAAAATAACAAAATTTTTTGAATTACATTGTACTGTGAAATTGGGATTAAATCCGATAATAGAGATTTCCGCCAATTCTTTGGGTCCAGATAGAGATTCAAAGATAAAAGTAGAATCAAAAAAATGAAAAATGGCAGAATAAATTTCGAATGGATTTTTATTAGTACTCAGTTTTTTGAAATGTAAAGTATTTAATTTCTTTAGTTGTGAAAGAGAAATTGAATTATTCACTTATAAAATGGCCTCTACCAATTCATTCAATTTTAAAAATTTAAGTTTATGTAATTAAA
>JBIOXM010000156.1:0-2226 GCA_044869655.1 Nitrososphaeraceae archaeon
TTTATTCAAAGATACTTCTCCTCCATTAAACCCATCTACATCATTTTTTGATATAATAAACTCATAGCGACCTGAATGAACTGTAAAAGTATCCTTTTCTATTGAAATTACGTTTCCAACATCTTGACTGTCTTTTGAGCGTACAGGTTTGAGTACTATCCTATCCCAATTGTATACTGGGGGATCAGTAGACATTAATATATTATTAGCATAAGAAATATTTAAATTTTAAATCTTATATTAACTAATTAATTTAGACTATTTCTTCTTGATCGGTTTTAAGATTTAGTTAGTAATCATACATATTCCGTATCTTTATTATTAAAATAAGATTGAACACAGATTGCAATAAACATCTTCTTTTTTCTCTATAGCATTTATAGATAGATTGCCCATTTTTAGGTGTTCATTTTTATCATTTGTTTTGTTATAACATTATTTCCATGTTACAAACAAACAAACAAAGGTTAAAGAATGTTAAAGAATTGTTTATAATCTCTATTCTATTTAATCGTACTCCTCTTCTTAGTTATTTCCATCATTATTTGCTATATACTATATTAGATTGATCTTGAACCAATTCACTCTCATTTCCTTGACTTCGGTTAATTCCATTGCTACCTCCCTCTTGAGTTATACCGGTGCCATCTTCTTGTGCTGTGATATTTTCACATGTTATGGTATTCCTCCAAATACAGCAGATGCAAGAATAGATGAAATTGAATTACTATTGAAAACATTTTTGAATACATGTAACATTATTAAATATAATATATAATTATTGAAAAGTGAGCAACTGCAAAAGGTACTGTAAAAGTTATTTATGTTAGTGAGGCTGTTATTATAACAAAATAAACACATCTTATTTGTGTAATTTATTAAATAAAATGAAATGAAATAAGTATATATTTTATACAACATGAGAATATTGTAGAACCATTTATTTTATTTATAGATTAAAATAACGAGATTTATAATCACAATTATGATATATAAAAGTCCTGTTACCATAGTTTCATGCATTCTTATTTTTTTATTCTCAATTGGTTTTAGTATACATTCAGTATATGGACATACTGAAATTAAAATAGGAAATTATACAATAGAAGCAGGATGGTCAAATGAACCGCCTCTAATAAATAATTTAAATGAAGTAGTCATAATTATATCTGAAAATGATTCCCCAGTTAGGAATGCCATGAAGGATCTCTTAGTAAGTATCAATTATGGTGGCATTAACAAGAAATTAAATTTTCTTCCATCTGAAGAAAGTGCTGGTCAATATTTGGCAGATATAATTCCCTCTAGTTTAGGGACTTATTCTCTGAATTTAAAAGGAGAAATAGGAACCCAGACGATAAACAATGACATTCAAATTGACGAAATCGAAGATGCAAAAAAATTGACTTTTCCTGTGGTTTCTGAAGGTTCTAATAGCTTGGAGAATATTGGAAAACAAATTACCCCAATAATGAAGGATTTGTCTAATCAAATAGAGGAAACAAAAGAGCAAGTCAATTCAACAAAGGAACTAATACAAAAAATGAATAATGAAGATAACTCTATAAGATTAGAGATTGAAAGAACTAATCTTCTAAGCTATATTGCTACAGCATTGAGTGCTTCTGCTATAATACTAATAGCAAGTACAGTAAAATTAAAAAAACTTAGAGAATAAACTTATCACATTTTTAAAAGTAAATTTAAATGATTAGATTGGAAATGATTTTTGTAATTCCATAATACATTCGAAATTATTTAATGATCAATTTAGCTCAGGAAATGTTCGACGATATACTTGAAGTTTTTTTATCTATATCACATGACTATGTAATAATAGTAAAACTACATACATTTAGCGAAGGTACAATAAGATTCTTAATATTAGTAAAATAAAGTAAAATAGACAAAGGAATAAAATTATCGGTGGTTATGAAGTAGTTGCATTTCATTAGTGGCCTCATAGGGTTGACTTTTTTAAGTCAGTTGAAATAAGTTAAAGTTTTTTTAAAAGATATTAGAATTCATTAATCATATCTACAGGATCATCAAATAATTTTTTCCTATAACCATTTAAATAAGCAGACAGCGCTAAATTTCAATTTTTTGAATACTATAGTTATTAATTACATCAATGGGCTTAATTAGTGAAATACATGCTAAAAATCTCTAGAGAATAATTTAGAATATTAAAAATAGAGTATATTTAACATAGAATTTGGTAAC
>JBIOXM010000157.1:0-3207 GCA_044869655.1 Nitrososphaeraceae archaeon
AAATAATGGTAAAGTATATTATTGATATTGCAAATATTGTTGAAACAACAACTTTCAAACTCATAATAATCTCTATTTGCACATTGTAAAATGGTTTATTATTTGGTAAAGCTTTTATTTATATCAAGAAATCTCCATAAATTATATGATCTTTTAAATAAGTTGATCTCATTTTTAATTTGAATACGATTTAAGAATATCTGGATCAATATAATTTAATAGTTCAACTTTTTTTTATTATATCTTATCTTCATAATGGACACCTATTTATGGTATTAAATGTAAAGTAAAAGAATTTTTATTGAAGCTGATCGGATTTATTAATAATGACTCCAATAAACATTCTCTATCACGATTGTTTTATCCAATAGAAAATTAGAAGATAAGTACATAGAATGAATATATAAGGTCTTTTGTAGCAAGATAATTTCGATACTGTATGAGTGCATTATCAAAAAATGATGTATAAACTACTAAAGTGTATTCTTTATTATATTAACAAACAAAGTATACATATTTGGATTAGGTATAATTTTTAGTTCAACAATAGGTAAATATATTAATGTTTCTTATTAAAGAACATATATGAAGAAAAAAAAATTCTGGGCAGCTATTGTACAGATGAAATCTTCAATTAACAAGCAAGATAATTTACTAGAATCATTAAAATATATAAAAGAAGCAGCATATAGACGAGCAGATTATATTTTTTTTCCAGAATTTCAAATGGCTTTTTCTTCAAGTACTCAAACACCTGATGAACTCTACCATAGTGCAGAACCATTAGCAAATAGTAAATTTTTAAAAAAAATATGTAAATATTCTGAAAAATATAAGATAGGAATAGTAGGTACATTCTTTGAAAAAAATCCTTATCAAACAGATAAAAAAGTTTTTGATACCGCTTTCTGTACTAATAAAAATGGAAAAATCGTTTCAGTTTATAGGAAATTGCATCTTTACGACGCCTTTGGTTTTAAAGAATCTTTAAAGTTTAACAGAGGAGATGAAATTCCAAAATTAGTCCCAACTACAATAGGTAAAATGGGTTTGATGATTTGTTATGATATAAGATTTCCAGAACTCTCTAGAATACTTACTGTTAATGGATCAGATATAATAGTAATACCATCTGGATGGGTTCATGGGATCATGAAGGAGGAACATTGGATTACCATGCTTAAAGCAAGAGCTATAGAAAATGGAGTATATGTAATAGCACCAAATCAAGTAGGAAATATATTTTGTGGAAGAAGTATGATAGTAGATCCTCTTGGGTCCATTCTTACTGATTTAGGTGATAAGAGAGGAATCGAATATGTAGAGATTCAAAAAGAAAGAATATCTGAAGTCAGGAAGACATTACCTTTATTAAAAAATCGAAGGAGTGATATTTATAATATTAAGATTTTAAATTAATTTTTTAAATTAATTTTGTAGGGCATTTAATATTTGTACAAAAGTTTTTACTGTATCTTCTGGTTGGATAAAACACATTTAGTATTGGCCAATTGCAATCTTTACAGATTTTATTTAAATTCTTTATTGAACCATGTTGTGGAATTGGGACAGATGTAGTGCAACTGTTAGAAAAGTAACCAGAGCAGGCAATAAATCGTTTTTTGGTTTTTTTAGATCGTATAATTTGAAACTTTCCTTTTTGACAAATAGGACAAGTTCCTATCAACATAAAATTATTGCTCCTAACTATTGGATGTTCAATTGGCGATATGCATTCTATTTTTTGAATATGATACATAGAATCGATTAGATCCATAATTATACTATTTAGTATAAATATTCTATCTGTAATTCCTCCTTCAATATCCGCTAAATAATGTTCTAAAGCTCTAGTCAAATCAGTCGAAATTATTTTTGGAAGGTTTTTTTCCATAAAATCTATTAAAAAGATTCCAAGATCAGTTGATTTAATATTCTTATAATTATGTACAGTTACATAGTTTCTTCGTATTAACAATTCTATAATACTTCCTCTTGTAGATTTCGTGCCTATTTCTTCTTGTTCCATTTTAGATAATAAAGAGGAATAATCGAAATAGACTGGTGTGTCGGTGAATTTTGAATCTTTAGTAATATCTATATTAGTCAATATATCTCCTATTTGAAGATCCGGGGAGTAGTCAACAGAGTTCTCGCGATAATTATAAAATGAATTATAAAATTCAATCCAGCCTTTTAAAAGTATATTTTTTTCTTCTTTTTTAAATAAAAAATTATCATCTACCAGCATGTCAATTTTAGTTTTTTTAAAAATTGCAGTTTCCCCAAATGATGTAAAAAACCTTTTTACTATAAGATCATAAATTTTTAATTCGGCAGAATTTAGATTTAGCGGTTTTATTCCAGTAGGATAGATAGCCGGGTGAGCTGGATCAATTTTTATACCATTATTTGGATAAAGATTATTCTGATTTAACAATATTGTAACATATCTTTGGTATTCTTCTGAAATTTTTTCTAAATTATATAATATTTTCCGATAGTTAATTGAAACTGGGAGAATTTGACTGTTAGTCCTAGGATATGAAATCAATGCTTTTAGGTAAAGACTTTCAGCTATTGAGAGTGTATAGATTGGAGAATATTTAAATAATCTAAATGATTCCTTTTGAAGATCTCCTATGTTAAAGGGATGTAATGGTTTTTGATATTCTTTGTAAATATTTATACTATTTACAATGCCATTTTTACCATTACACTGATTTATAATATAATTTGCTTGTTTTAAGGTGTCTATTCTTTTTTTTTCAAAGAAAAAAACGAAAACTCCATCATCTTTTTTAAAATGAGCTTTTATGCTCCAAAAAGGAATTGGTATAAAGTAATTTATTTGCAGATCTCTATCTACTATAAATTTTAGAGTAGGAGTTTGAACTCTTCCAACAGTTAGATAAGAATATCTATTTTTTATTTTTATCGCACGTGAAATAGCCATAGAAAAATTTATTCCATAAATATAATCTAATAAGTGTCTAAACATACCAGCGTAAGCCATATTCCTATTAGTTTTTTCTAATGTAATAAAAGATTTATTTATATCATCAGTCGTTAAGGTTGACAATTTTGCTCTATGAGAATTACCATAAGCTTTTTCGCATATCAATTCTAATATATTATATCCAATTAATTCACCTTCTTGATCATAATCGCAGGCATGAATAAAATTATCAGTATCCTTGGCAAATC
>JBIOXM010000158.1:0-2359 GCA_044869655.1 Nitrososphaeraceae archaeon
TTAAAGCAATCATGTCGGCAAAGTTAAAAGGCTTTAGAACTACATCTTCAGATTTTATACCGATTGAATTTATCATATTGCTTATATTATCTAATGAGTAGGTTGTGGTTAATATTATTCTTTTATGCGGTAATATATCACGAATCTTTCTCGCAACTTCCAATCCAGAAATGTCACGAAGATGGGTATCTATTATAATAATATCATAGTCTTTGTTGTTGTTGTTGTTATTATCTTTAGCAGAAAATATAACTTCTAAACATTTGGTACCATCTTTTACAATGTTTATATCTGATTCTTCAAAACCATGCTGTTTAGTAACAAGAGCATAAATGTATTGAATATCAGGTTCTGGTTCGACTATAAGAATTCTTTTAGTTTTTTTCTTATTTTGATAATGTTTGTATTTTGGATTTTTTTGAATATCATAGTCGTAATGCTTATTATATTTATTATAATTAAAATCAATGGTTATTGTATGCATTGAACCAATATGTAGCAGGGTCTCTGATAATAATGGATTGTTAAGGATTTGTCCAGGATGAGGACACACCACAGTAATATTTTGATTATTTTGCTTCCATTCCGATGTAGTTTCATTCCACCACCACTCCAATATTTCGGCTTCATCAAAGTGTTTATTATGGGATAAAAATGCTGCTGCATCCGCAAAAATTAGAATTACATCTTTTTTGCCTTCAGATTTGCGCTGATTCAGAGTTTGTTCCACTTCCGTCTTTAGCTTTTTAAACGGAGCAAAATCTACATTAAGTGCTGCCTCATAATAAGGCTTAAAATCAACAATACGCAATTCATCTTTTTCAATATTCTCTTTATATCTGATTATTCTACTAGATAAATTTGAAATATTGGATCTCCTTACACTATCATATGCCTGAACCGATGCATAAATGCAATGAAATCCGTTTTTTAACCCTTCATTAATCAAATTTACAGCAGCATTATTACGGTCGTCATCGTTATTGTATAAAATCATGACATGTTCATTAAATGGCCCCGTGGTTACATTAAAAATTGAAGACATAGAAAAATTATCACCCCAAGCAATGCATGTGTTTCTTAGAATAGTTTCTAAATATTTCTCTATTATTATCTAACATTTTAATTTAAGTATATGAAATACCTTTTTAAGCAGGAAGTGTACACTGCATGTTAGAGCAATCGGTCAGAACAATGGCATATCAAATTATTTTAAAATTTTTAGAATAAAAAGATAAACATTTCTTTAGTTTTCACATTTAGTTGTCTGAAAATTATTTAGAATATTTCTGCAATATAAAAATAGATAATTAGATCATCACTAAGAGTAGTTTATCGATGACTTCAATGATGTCGCCATTAGATTCGGAAAAGACACAAATATATTTATCTCCATTATTTGTAATTGGAAAAATTACTATGTTCTGAGAATTTTTTTCTATTAAAAGGTAATTATACAAATTTGATTGGAAAATTTCATGGTAATCATACCTAATAATGGCATTAAAATAATCTATAGCCGGTAGAATTTTATCCAATAAAAAGGAAGGGAATGAATTATTAATCAAAGTTCGAAGATAATCTTTTTTACACAAACCTCCAGTTAACTTGCCATACCTATCTATTACTCCAACATATTTTATAATGGGCGAAAATATAAGAATATTTTTACATATATTTTTCAACAATATCTTCTCTTGCAATTTGTTACTATTTGTTATTTTGTGTATAAATAAATTGAGAATGCTCTGCAAGATAGTGAAATTATAGGTATGATACTAAGAGGAATTAAAAGTAAATATTCTATAATCTTAGCATTGCATTAACTTAATAAAAAGTCTTTTTTCTAAACCATAATATTTCAATAGTTAATAGTTCATTAGAAAATTAATCTTATTCATTATGAATAATAATGGGTAAATCTAGATCTTTTTACAAAGTTGACAATATGATAATGAATTTTCTATTTCTTTAATATTGTGTTATTATTCTTGTGACCAACTTCCAATGGTTTTAAATTACAATGGAATGATTCAAATGATCATAACTGAAGTGATGGATGGTAATTCATTCATACTTACATTACAAGGCTGATTAAATATAATATAATAGTTAAGATGCATCTATAATAGACTATGAGTTCTACCCAAAACCTCTTAGATGAACATTTGATTGTCAGAAGGTTAGGAACTATTGCAAAGAAATGCTCAGATGGATTGTATTCGAATCAAAACATTCCCATAGAGGATATTCAAATTATTTCTGTTGTCATCGAAGAGTTTGTAGATGCATTTCATCATGGAAAGGAAGAAAACGCCTACTTTCCAGTTACACAGTACAAGAATAGTTTTTCAGAAGA
>JBIOXM010000159.1:0-3416 GCA_044869655.1 Nitrososphaeraceae archaeon
ACACCATAAAAGATGAAACAAAGAACTTTTTAGACCAACAAAAACAACAAATGGCAAATACTACATCAAATATTTCAAACACAACAAATAGGGTCAATGACAATTTCAATGAATATCAAAAAACAAATAATGAAATCATTGAGAAAGGTATTGATACTACTAATAAATACCAACAAGAAACCATTAACACAATTCAATCAATTTCAAACAACTCTATAGAATTACAAAAAAATATTCTTAATACTTATCAATCAGCTTTCTCAAGATTTTTAAATGATACATCTAAATCTTATTGGAATAATTATATGTATCCAGAAAGATATGCTGATGTATATAATAAAACCAGCCAAAACATTACAGATAGTACAATCAATGCTAATAGAAGAATAAATGATTTAGTATTAGGATCAACAGAAACCTTTAACAAATCAATAGAAATTACACAAAAATACTATAATGAAGCAGCTCAAAATTACTTTAACTTTGTGAATAAGATAGAAAAATCTTATTATAATCACTAATTTTTATTTTTGTTAATAACTTTGTTTCCTAATGTTAATGCGTAAATAATAATATATTATTCATATCAATTATGTATTCATTTGTTTTTTGAAATGAATACTGATTGTTTCTTAATTATACAATCGAAAAAATATATAAAAAAATATAATCTCGAATAGTCTTAATAATCTCAAATATTTACGAAATGTTTATCTTTGAAGCAACCATACGCAGACTTGCTAGCTTTTGGTGAAAAGACAATAGAGTTAAGAAAATGGTATACTAAATTTAGAGGAGAATTTCTAATCCATGCTTCAAAAAATATTGATCTACAAGCTTGTGAGAGGTTAGATATTGATATTGACAAGCTTACAATAGGGGCTATCATTGGTTCTGCATTTTTATATGATTTTAAAGAATACAGCAATCAAGAAGAGTTTAACAAAGATAAACAAAAACACTTTTCTCTGGTTACTAAATATTTTGATGGCTACAAATACGGTTTCTTAATTAGAAATGCTAGAATGTTTAAAAAGTCAATTCCTTATCCAGGCAAATTACGGTTCTTTGAAGTAGATAATTCAATAAAATTTTAATTGTGAAGACTGTTATTCGTGAATTAATCTGTCAATTCTATTATTTAGCCAATTGATATTTTCTGCTAGCCATGTACCAAGATGAGCTCAATTTTTGTGCTCTTCTTTATTTTTCCTATTGAAGTTCTATAAATTTTTTATTAATTATGTTTTGATTTGAGGAATTGATAACATCTTGATACTCTTTGATAATTGTTATATCATATCAACTTACTATTGTATCTAATTTTTACCAGATTTGGCTCTTTATCACGTTTATTGCTTCTTCATATACCTTTTTTGCTTTTTGCTTATCACCATTAAAGCATTCATTAGATATTTTTTTTATAATTTCGTCATGGGAAATATTTTTTTGACTAGTCTTAAATTCTTGTTTTTCATCAGGCGAAAACATATTCGTTAAACTTGATGGTAGCATTGATAAAAGACCTGTTGCTACTACTGGCTCTGAATTTTGAAGGAAAAATTTCGATGTTATGGAAATTCCTTGTCTTGCAGTATCGGGGGAGATTTCCAATCTTTGGGCAAAATGTTCAATAATATCTTCCATAACAAAAAAAAGACAATTAAATATTTAATCAATTGGTAATATTTTTATCCATAATAATGCTGAATTTTTTTCGTTGCCATTATGCAATGGAATAATGAGAAAAGAGTTGATTTTGAATAGTGAATAATATTTTATATGAGTAAAATTTAAGAAAGAATGGTTAATAAAGAATATTTCATTTCTTTATGAATATAAGGCCAACTATTGTTCCAACTAAAGTAAAAGACCCAATAATTGCAGCAACAAATACAGTATCTGCTACTGATGCTAATTGTTCACCTACGACTCCCATAAATATTGAAGATATAAGGATAATAAACCCAATTAACGCAAATAGACCTAAAATTATGGATTTAATTTCATTATTATTATCATTATTTTGAGTCTCTCTTTTAGAATCATTAGATTTGTTAGACATGTTTTCAGCCATTGCCAATACATAATATATTTAATAGTATAAAAACAATTTTTAAGAATTAATTCACTGATAATATATCTAATTCAATATACTTTTTAAATATACTTTTTAAATATACTTCTTACTATGCTATAGCCTGTTTATGAGCAAATCACTGATAAGGCTATGACTAACTAGTTACATAAATCATTAAACATCATTTGACTATACAGTAAAACTATAATAGTTATAATTCACCATAACCATTTTATTGATGTTTGCTCTTTTACAGATATATATGAATATTACTATTATATTTGCTCGATTTTTAATTAAATGATACAAAAAACCTAATTTAAGGAACATTATGTCCTTTTCTAAAAATATTGTTTTCTGTAAAGAAATTAATAAAATAATACTAAAGCTATATCATAAGCAATCTGAAAGAAAATTAGTAAATAAAATAAAATAAATTCTTTATATCAAGAAGCATAATCAAATTAAATCATGGATCCTCCTATTCTTTTATAGGTATACATTCTTCCTTTCCACTCTATTGTTTTTTTTGAAGAATTTTTATGTATAGATAATAATAGTGGTATAATACTTGCAAGATATGCAATAACTAAAAAAATAGATCCTAAAGGATAAAGTATTGTATACAAAGGTGAAATTTTATATGTCTCAACCGAGTTTAATGTTATACTGATAATTGCCATAAAAAAAATAATCAGATTCAAAATAAATATTCCACAATTATAATAAAAATCATTTTTATCAGAAATATGGATGCCAGACAAAGAGACAATAATAGTATAAGGAAGAAGAATTACAAATGGTAAAGTTATCATACAAAATATTGCAAAAAAATTGATTATTACTTTTCTCTTGTCCTTAAGTATCATTGGGGTAATAGTTCTTCCAATTCCATGCCACAGTGTGGAAAGATCTCGAGACCATAATGCACGAACTAGATTGTTCATTTGTATAAACCTTAATTTATAACCTGATTGTTTAATTCTTATTCCTAGCGCTTCATCCTCTTGAATTGCATTTCTTACAGATCGAAATGTACCAACATTTTCAAATACATTTCTTTTAATCAAAAAAAAACAACCCATTAGATAGGCGACTTTCGATCTTGGATTATTTACATTAGACGCATTTTTACCAAACGTGATAGACATAAGTTTCCATAATGGCATAGATATCTTTGACCAAAAGTCCTTTAGTTCAAAGAAAGGGTACCCAGTTAATACATCGATTCCTTCATTTATCATATAAGAAATTGTTGAGAGAAGGCAATTTTTTTCATAATAACAATCTGCATCAACAAATAGTAAAATAGCATTATGACTTGCAAGATAGCCTT
>JBIOXM010000160.1:0-3348 GCA_044869655.1 Nitrososphaeraceae archaeon
CCCTCTGATAATATTGCAATTTTAAAAACATCGCTCGGAAACATTACACTAGAATTTTTTCCAGGAGCAGCTCCAAAGCATGTTAACAGTTTTCTTAATCTTTCAAAAACAGGTTTTTATGATGGAACTATTTTTCACCGAATAGTAAAAGATTTTGTTATACAAGGTGGAGATCCAACAACTAAAAATGGTACACTAAAAGATAAGTGGGGAACTGGTGGACCAGGATACACTATTGATGCTGAGTTCAATGATATTCCACATCAAAGAGGAATAATATCCATGGCTAGAACAGGAGATCCAAATAGTGCAGGTTCACAATTCTTTATCGTTACTAAAGATGCAAGGTTCTTGGATAATCAATACACTGTGTTTGGAAGAGTCATTGATGGAATGGAAACAGTAGATAAAATAGAAGCCCTTCCAACAAATCAATCATCGGATCAACCAATAGATTTTGATAAAGCCAAGATTGAAAAAGTTATCATAGAGCAGAGAAGAGGCACGAAATAAGAAATTGCTTAGTCCTTATCTTTATTCTGAGAATAAATTATGAATGAATTAGAATCAATTATCCTTAGTAGCAAAAGGAAACTATTAGTATTATATGATGAACTAGATTTATCTAATCTTTCCTCTAATAACGAGATTTTTATTTTATTAGTGGAAGAATCTAAGGGATCAGCAGGAGGAAGAGGTGGTGGTTCTGGACATCGCAAAATAATTCAAGTATGTGGATTTAAGATAGATAATAGAAATATCAAAAAGATTTATGATACTAAGGATGAGAAACTAATAGAAAAATTTGAGATACCTTATAGTGCTGTAGCAATGGATATTAAATTATCTGACGGACGGCAAATTGTAGTACAAGGAATTTTAGACCAGGATATGATAAAAGATTATAATGCCCAAATTTTTTCTTCATAAATTATTATGAACTCCAAAAATTATAATAATCGAATAATGCAATATAATTGATAACAATAATGAACAATAATAAAAAACTTATTGGAGGGGAAATCATAGGAATAGGTACTGATTTTGTAGTTATCTCCAAAGAAGGAAAACGATTTTTAATTGAAGTAAATTTTCAATCTTTAAAGGAACTTAAATTTTCAACTACTCCTTATGGATCACAAATATAATGAAGGCAAAAGACTAATTTATTTAATGCTAAAAGATAAATTTAGTTATTTTATACAAGTCATATCCTGTTGAAAATAAATTCGAAATTAGAACTGAAATATCAAAATAAAGATTCAGATAATAATAACCCTCATCGTCTTCACAAAAATCCTAAAGTCAAATATAATAAGAAAGCTGAGTCTGAATTTTTTGTAGATAATTCTGCCTTAGCTGGATTTACTGGCGAACGCATTTTATATATGGCAATCAGAGAATTGATTGAGAATTCACTAGATTCTTGTGAAGTTCATCATATACTTCCCAATATTTCTGTATCAATAAAACAAATTGATGCACGCAATGACCTTTGGACCATCTCTTGTCAAGACAATGGGATTGGGATCAATTCGGAAAAAGTCCCAGTTGCTGTATGTTCTTTTTTAACCTCTGGTAAATATGTTGAAAAACAACAAAGAGGATTATTTGGAGTAGGCCTTAAAATGATTGCGGCATTTTCTACAAAGGATACAGACAAACCTATAAAAGTTTGGTCAAAATCTATTGATGAAGATTTAGAATATTATTATGAATTGAGAACAGATATTACAACAAATAAACCTATTATTTTAAACAAAAAAATTGTACCAAGGATGGAAAATATTATCAAAGACAAACATGGTTTCAAAATTGTTGCTACATTAAGAGCAAGATTATCTCCTATTACTAAAAATAAGATATATGATTATATTTCTCAAACTAGCATTGTAAATCCATATTCAAACTTAATTTTTGAGAATGACGATGGAAAAATAATCTTTGAAAGAAGAACAGATATAATGCCTGATCCTGCAAAAGAAGTACTTCCTCATCCTGCTGATATGGATTTACAAACCTTGAAAAAGGCAATATTAAACTTCTCTAATCAAAAAGCCTCAATTCAGACCGTTTTATCTAGTTCCTTTCAAAAACTTTCTATTGAAAAGGCACGTGAAATTATACGTGTCTCTGCAATAGATAATAAATTAGCTAATCTTTTTTCAGAAAGTGATCTCATAAAAATAGTAAATGTTTGTAAACAGATGAAATTTCAGTCACCTCATATTGACCATTTAAGTCCAATCGGTGAAAAAATATTAACAACAGGAATGATGTCAGAATATGTTATTCTTCACAACCGAGACCACCCTAAATCTGTAAATCCAGCAGAAGAAAAAAAAAATCAAAATGTTAGAATATTAAAACCAGCCCTTACTACTTATTCCTCACGCTCCATCGTAATTAACAATAGGCCAACAATTATTGAATGTGGAATTGCCTATGGTGGAGATATCAATACCTTCAAGCTCTACAGATTTGCAAATAAAATTCCCTTACTCTATGATGAAGGCTCTGATGTCGCAAGAGAAGTAGTAACTGAAGTTGGCATCAATAAAATGGGCATTACCAGAAAGGAGGCAAAAGAGCAATTTGCAAATGATCAAAATAGCAAATCAGACAGAGCAGTAGAACTTCTTCCTCTCCACATATTTTTCCATATATGTTCTACTAAAATCCCTTATAAAAGTGCAGGAAAAGAAAGTATTGCATCCGAAGGTGAAATGAAAAAATATATGAAATTCTGTTTGTCAGACCTTTATAGAAAAGTCAGTGCACAGATACGTCGTGATTTAAAAATCAAAGACGCTGAAAATAGACTAAGGTTGTACAAATATTACATTCCATTAATTGTAGATGCTGTTTCTGATTCAATTAAGGTTGATCGTATTAAACTTTCAGAACAATTGGTTGAAATAGCTGAAAAACATGTTAAAAAAGAGATAATCCCTACAGAAATAATCCCCAATAACAATGATGACATAAATCATAAAGCAAAAAAAATTATAGTAAATAAAGCAAATTATAATAATTCCCAAAACAAAAACTCTACGATTAAGCAGAAACAAAATCTGAAGAATTTATCCAAAATACAAAGTTACTCAAGAAAAAAGTTACAAAAATTGACCCTTGATGACTTTAATAGGAGATAAAGTTATTGTCCAGTAAAAATAAAAGGCACAAAGAAATTATCAGAAAAATTCAGAATATAATGAAAGAAATTTCAAATGAGGTGTTGATTGAAAAAAAAATGCCTTCTTTAGAAATTTCTAAAGTGGGATATGATAATACGTTTTGGTCAGAAAAAAAGAAGATGTTGACACTAGGGGAGAAAAAGGTTTTAGT
>JBIOXM010000161.1:0-3673 GCA_044869655.1 Nitrososphaeraceae archaeon
TAAATAACATAAAGGCTCCTATTGACATAAATGAAATTGTGATTGTACCATTAGGAGGTATTGAATTTAAAAAAATTGAATGGAAATCTCTTGATGCAAAAAGTATCATCATTCCTATTATTGTTATTATCATGTAATTTTGTAATAAGGAATTCTTTAACTTTAATAATATAGGTACAAAAGAAAAACCAAAAAATATTCCAGTCATCTGTATATTGGAATTGAGAAAAGCAGTATATAATGCAACTTTAATCGATGGATATATAATACCAAGTACTGGTAGACTAATAAGATTGTCTAAATTAAAATAAGTTAATATTATTCCTTCATAACGTATTAAATAAAAAAATAACGGTATACTAACCAAAATCCAAAATTTATATTTTCCAATACGTCTAGAATATTGTTTGAGCATATATACAGTTAAAAGCCATCCTAACAGAAATGACATAATAAAAAATATATCATACACTAATGCTACATGATTCTGAAATAGAATGTTTATTGAAAAAGTGCCACCTCTTAATTCTCGTGGTGAGGTATAGTTAATAGTTGACGGATGTGTTGCTAATCCACTTGTCAAGTATATTAATGCCAATATTAAAGAGATACAATAAAGTGAAAATAATACTCCGTATAATAATGTAAAATTATTCTTTCCTTTTAAATACCATCTATAAAAATTGAAAGAAAGAATAGATAAAATTCCTAGAGTCGAAATAAAAGAAATATAAGATGTTAAATAAAAAATTTTATTACTATAACTTTTAAAGAAAGCTATTTGTGTTGTAGTAATTATGAAGGTTAATGATAAAATTGAATAAACTATAAAAATAGATATAAAAAAATATTTTTTATACTTTACTTCAATTTCTTTTAGATATCCAATACTATAAGTGATAATCAATAATAATAGATTAGATATCATAAAAATAGATACATAAGTTGAGAATATGATTAATTTACTATTAATAGATAATAATTTTTCTTGTAAAAATCCCATTAGAAAATTTGAATCTAAAATAATCACAAGCATAACAGAAGAAACAATAAAAAATAAAACCAACTTTTTTAATAAAGTATTCCTATTTTCCAAAAATGGAAAATTAAAAAATAAATTCATAAGTTTTAAAATTTCAAAAATTATGTTACTAACATAGAGTTGTGATTTATTGGATTACCAATTTATAATTTGTATTAGATGTAAAATCCCATCGATCTGCTATTAAAGTAGGTGAAGGTGGATCTGCTTTAGCAGAAATTGTATATTCCAAAGTATGTGTACCTATATCAATTTCATCCGTATCTATTATTATACAGTCACAGTAAACAACACCATTATAATAAACTGGATTTTCCTTAAATTCATCTTTTTCCCAGTTATTTGCCATGGTAGTATTACTAGTGGCTAGAATATCTACAAATTCTTCTGAAAATATTTCTTTATAGTATTGAGTTGATTGTGGTAGGTTATTTACTACTTTTTTATTCTTATTCATATCTATACCATTACCATTATCTATTGATATATCTACAATTTCTTTGCTATCAATTACAACATTTCCTTTTATAGTACCACGCTGTAGGCTAAGAGCACAATCTCTGATTTCTTCATAAGGTTTACCATACAGACCGACATCTCCTTGAGAACACCATGAGGTTAATAATGGGAATAGTAATGAATATCCTTGTGGAATAGGATTCTCTGTACAATCATAACTATTGTCCCCTGCCTCAAAGGGATTTAAAAGAAAAACAATAGAATTGTTTCTATCTATATGAATACTGCATTTTGGATTATTATCTGGACTATCTTCAGGAGAATTTCCAAACCATTGCCAGTAATTTTGAAGAAATTGAACTAATTGATTATTGTTATTACTTTGAACTTCTTTTTCAATCCCATAAACAGAATATATTTGAAAATAAAAAATTAAGGTCAAAATCACAAAAAAATAAATTTTCATAAATTATCCATGAAATTTCTTTCTAATATTGCTTTTGTTTATTCTAAAAATTTTAAAGGTAAACAATCATTATACTATGACACCATTTTGTAATTCAAATCATATTAATAAAATGATAGAGAATGCTGGTATAATCCTCTAACAGAATTTAAAATTATGAGAGAACAAAATTTTGAAATACAATTTTAGTAGATAGTTAAATAATTTTATTGTATCCAATAGTTATTTACTGTTGTAAAAGATACTTTCAAATAGCATATCTATTATTATGATAGTAATAAAAAATTGTTACATGAATTTCAATCCTTTCTAATTGAAAGAAGAAAAGGGAGAAAGGAACAATAAATTAATGCCACCAGTATCACCTACAACCGGTAACAGAGTCAAAGTAGATTTTACCATACTTGAAATTCAAAATAACAATGTGGAAGAGGGCATAGAATGTTTTAGTCATTGGTTGTCTATTGAAGACGGAAATAGTGAAGTTAAAAGAAATAATCAATTAACCCTTAAAGTATTTGAAAGAGAGAAAAACAAGTTATTAATTCACGATAATTTCAACAATCTAGATATTGAGGTTGTATTTACGGATGGTGTTCCATTCTGTAATAAGTGTGGTTTAGATGATTGTGCACATGTAGGTTTTGCCATATGTACAAAACAAAATATTTTGGATTAAAGAAATAAGTTTTGTATATTTTAAATAAATAATAAAGATGACTAGTGAGATTTTATTTCAGCATCTTTTTATTATAATGCTCATTATGTTCTAATCCACTTGATTAAGATATTTTACTAAACCTTTATGATCATCAATATTATAATATTTTTTCATATTTTCCAAGGTTTCATCATAGATCCTTGATTTTTTGAACTATTCTTTAATATTTCATTATTTTCTCTCATATAACTTATTTTCAAAACCATCTTACTTAAGTGTTTAAAAAGGACCTAATTTTAGACGAATTACATACAAAAATCAAATAATTATTTAAATCTTTAATTTCCTAATTTTATCTACAATTGAAATTTAAGAATAGGTATTATAGGCTTGCAATTATTGTTGAATCAAATCTTAATGTTATTGAACTCTAATGACAAATGGATTTTGAGGGCTTCGAGCACAACATATAATTGGATCTGCAAACTTATATTTATTGATATGGTAACTTATTTAGAAATTAGCTAAACAATTTCTAATAGAACTACAAAAAAATGAAAAAGAGAATTAATTGGATAAGAATCCCTTCCATAAATTCGCATCATAATTTTCAATAATTATTTCACAATGAGTTTATTGAAACTTATTTGACGTTATCATTTCCAAAAAAATGTTGATAATTGATCTATTACAATGTCTGGCCGCTCTTCTGGAATCCAGTGTCCTGAAAGTGGAACAGTGACTCCGGTTACATTCGTAGCTAATGATTGTAATGAGCTTGCTGCAAAGTTGCCAGGTATGTCACCACCTAATCCTGGATAAATATCACCACCTAATGCTAATACGGGTATTGTTATCGGAGTTTTGGCTGACTCAATATTTTGTTCTGCATCTACTGGAAAAGCTCTAAAATATTCAAATGCTGAACGTGCTGTGCCAGGAGCTGAAAAGTGATTTGCGAATATATCTATATCTTTTTCTGTAATTGCAGATGGATTATAGGCTAACTCTTTAAAGAACCATGATATATATTCTCGTTCTTTAC
>JBIOXM010000162.1:0-3970 GCA_044869655.1 Nitrososphaeraceae archaeon
AAGAGGCAAAAAATAAAAAATTACTCTTCTTTGGAAAGTAAAACTAATTAAATTTAATATGGTTAATTTTCTTCATCTAATGGATTTCTAGAGTATATTATTTTTAGAATCAGCATAAAGGTATTCAATGCTACTGCTATGGTATTACCTATAATTATTACAATGTCATATTTTCCTATTCCATAAATAACCCATAGTGAAAGACCAGTAATCAGTAATAGTATAAACCGTATTGATACATCATCTGACTTTTTTATCCTTATTGCTTTTCTTATTTGAGGAACTGTACTAGACACTGTAAAAGCTGTAGCCATAAAGCCAATAACATACAATAAAAAATCCATCATATGTATTTCAATTATCTCTGATTCTTATTTATATTATGAATAATATCTTCTTTCCTTTTATAGCCGTGTTGTTAACTTTTATTATTGTAATTGAAGATATATATAATCAGTATTATTTAATCACCATTAGATTAGATTATATTTTACACTATTTAGTCATTTAAGTATTAATATTAAATCATCGTTGTAATAAGATACTCGTGTGAATATTCTAATATTCTTCTTTTATCTTCAGCTATTCACAAATAAATTACAATTTTTATCTAAATCTTCTTATATATGAATTAATCAAAAAAAGTAATCGTGCCGACAGAACCTCGAAAAATCGATAATTCTTCTCAAGGATACTGGGGAAATAAATTTATTCTCTCAGCTATAATCCAAGGTGCAGTTATAACAATATTAACATTGATAATAATAGGCTTTCAGATAACAATATCTAATATTAATATTATTCAATATCTCTCTTTGACTTTTGACGGACCGTCTAAATGGTTCTTTCTAGGATACATGTTTTATCTTATATTGATTGTAGCGATAGCTGTAACTGCAGTATTTTATATTCATCTTGAAATTCACATGGGGAAGAAAATTATACGATTCAAATCAATTCTTGCAGGCATCCATTTACTTGGTATGAATATTGGAGGAGCAGGAACTACAATAATTATGATTTATGCAGGCTTGGCTGGTTCAGGGATATTAGATGTAGTTTTAAATGGAACAACTTTAGGAACTTCTTCCACCATAAATTCGAATGTAGATATCATGGTACAATTTATTGTACCAATATCAGGATTTGCTGGTTTACTAAGTATTGGTGTAATTTCAGGAGGATTGACATATATACTGACTTTTTTTAAGAGATCTTAAAGATGATATCAACTTAATACCACAAGTAATTAAGAAATAAACTAGTACTTTTGAAGATCACTAAATTTAGCGAATATTAGAAAATTTTTTGATTTTTGTATTTTGAATTAAAATAATAATGCTTTTTGAACTACAAAATTGTGTCAAAGTCAATTAGTAAAAGAAAAAATATTTATAACTTTTCGGCGCCGAAAAATTTTGCTTAAAAAATGTGTAAATAGCAACAACTATCTCTTTGGAGACTACATCATTGCTGTTGTCTAGCAAGACTCTAAATAAATAATCTTTTATAATGCTACAATTTTACAATGGCAAGAATGAAAGCAAAAATAATTAGTTCATTATCGACAATTATGTTACTAGCCAGCCTATCATCTGGTTTCTTACAGAGTATGCAACCAGCTCAGAAAAAGACAATGATGATTGTGATTCTTCATACTCTGATATATGTATCCATCTAATTCTCCAGATTCAATTGTGGAGATATATCCTATCAGCGTTTAACAGTTTTGTCACTAGACCCTTATGGATTTGACCGAGATGGAGATGGCATAGATTGTGAATCATAAATAGAACTTCTATATTTAATATGAGAATTAGAATCCAACATATCACTATAAACTGTTAACACTAATTTTACAGTGAATGGTATTTTATATCATTAATTGGAAATATAATAAACATCTTTAATCCGTTTTTGGTAATATGAAAATCTTTTAGCCATATAACATATGCATTAAGAGTTACAGTATGTACAATGAAATAATTGGATTCTTTTATTTATTTATTCATTTTTCAATAGGATTTCCCATAGTATTACCCCATTCTAGCCATGAGCCATCATAAGTCTTTACATTAGGATAGCCAAGAAGATATTTCAGAACAAACCAAGTATATGAAGCTCTTTCACCAATACCACAATAGGTTATTATTTCCTTATTAGAGGTAACATTTACTGATTCGTAAAGATTCTTTAATTCATCTGCTGACTTGAGCGTTCCATCTTCATTAACCATCTTACTCCATGGCACATTTACTGCTCCAGGAATATGTCCTCCAATTTGACCATATTCAGGAGAATATTCTGTTGGAGCAAGTGTTTTCCCATTATATTCGTCATTAGTTCTTACATCAACTAGTATCTTGTCTTGAGTACCTATTACATCTTTAACATAATTCATAAAAGCTCTTATACTTTTATCTGGATCAGAGGCTTTAAAATTTCCCCTTGAATAAGATGGAATATCTACACTAATTGGTCTATCTTCTTCCAGCCATTTCTTTCTTGAACCATTCATCAACCTAACATCTTTAACTCCATAATATTTGAAAATCCAGAAAGCAAATGTTGCAAACCAATTCTTAAAATCACCATATACTATTATTGTTGTATCATTGTTTACACCAATTCTTTGTAATGATTTTTCCAAATCCTCTTTTGATATTACATCTCTCTTTCTTGAATCGATTATATCTCTCTTCCAGTCAAACAATACAGCTCCGGGAATATGTCCTAAAACATAGCTTGTAGCTGGAATATAGTCAACCTCAACTAATCGGATTTTTTTATCATTTAAATGATCATTTATCCATTGCGTACTTACCAAGACATTAGGATGAGCATATTCCATTATAATACACTAATTTCCGTATATACTCTACAATCTTTACTCTTTAATTGTTTCTAGAAAATATATTGATTACAATTATCATTAGCACAGTTTCATAGTAGTTCATTAATTAGAAATTCATTGAGCTTTATTATCTATGTCTATAAATCGTTTGTTTCTTTATTGATTTTTAAGAATAAGTTGACTTTTTATGTAAGTACAGATTTCTTATACGCATAGAAACTTGAATTTTCCTCTTTTCAATTCTGATAATTCTTTTTCTAATGAAAAGGAATATGAGTTTGTAGATTTATCGTCCTCATCATCATCATCATCATCATCACCATTATCTGCAAATGCAAATGAAAGCAAGTCTTTTGAAAAAGATCACTACTTATTTTATCAAGATAAATACCTATCAGCTAATGACAAATCTATTTTGGATAACAATAATTTTTTTCCGAAAATAACAGATCTTCAAACATATATTGCAGAGACTGAAAAAAGAGTTTTGGATGCCTTTGAAAAAGGTTCAAAACTTTCTCCAAGAATAGAAATGTCTGATCAGTTTTTGCAACAACATGCTGGCTCTAAACTGAGCCTTGTTGTACTCTATGTAGATTTGGTAGATTCTACATTGATGACAAGAGATTTTTCAGTTGAGAAGTTAGCTACAATAATACAGATGTTTACTCAGGAAATGTCACTTGCTGCTTCAAATTTTAATGGACAAATACTAAAATACGTTGGTGATGCGGTAATAGCATATTTTCCTATTGAAGTAAACAATTCTATTTCTTGTAATTCCGCGATAAATTGTGCATTTCACATGATTACTATTATTGAACAGGGAATAAATCCTATCTTGAAACGAAATAATTACGATCAGATACAAGTAAAGATAGGAATAGATGCAAGTGAACATTCAATTATTCAATACGTACTAGGTGAAAAATCCTATATCGATATTTTAGGATATGGCATAAGCATGTCAGCAAAATTGACTAAATTAGCAGATCCTAATCAAATTATTACTAGTCATGGAATATATATGAATATGCATCCATCACTTAGAAAAAGATTTTCTGAATTGGAGATAACTCCAAGAATATGGAAATACACTGATGAAAAAATTCAGCC
>JBIOXM010000163.1:0-5228 GCA_044869655.1 Nitrososphaeraceae archaeon
ACTTCAAAGGATTTTACATATCTGGCTTTCTTACATAAATATGGTAGAAGTACACCTTTACCTGTACCCATTTCACAAACATCTTCAAAAGGCCTTATATTTGATACATCTATTATTTTTCCTGCCACTCTTAAATCAATAAGAAAATTTTGTCCGTAATACTTCTTCCAATTCATTTTCTCACAAAAAGGTTCATTCTTGTCTCTCCAGAAATTTCTTCAACTATTCTTTTTGTAATTAATTTCTGTAAATCTTTTATACCAACACGATTCTGTATTTCATTAAAACTTTCAAACTTTTTCTTCTCTCGTTCAGATATAATACTTTTCATATATATTTTACCTATTCCAGGAATTAATTCTAAACCATGGACACGTGGTGTAATGGGTTGAGCATTATTGAAATAATCCACAAACCTTTTTTCTCTAATAATAACTATTTTCTCTATTGCAACTGGAATTTCATTTATTGCAGATACTGAAAGGTCATTATAATTTAACCTGCCTAAAACACTAATTATTTTATTTCGCCCTTCCCTACCAATATAGGCACGTTCTCCAATCTCAAAATTTTGAGAAGGATCTCCCAGTAACTCTAATAATGTTAATCGTTCTTCTCCAATTGCTTGAATGATTATCCCTTCCCGTTTTTTTACGGTTGATGACTTACCTCTTATTGTAAATTCTATAATGTGAGCATACTCTTCATATCTTCGAGGCGAATGAAAGCTACCGAATGCATTTACTTTATTCTCTTGATAATGATCCGGCAGTGACATTAATATTCTCCCTTTAGAATGCTCTAAGTAGTTTTATTTATAATATCCAAAATTTTATTTAATGTATCTGTTAAAATCAATTTTTTCCATCCAAATGTAAAAGCCCGTAATTCTTCAATAGAACGTGGCATAGCATTTGCTATTTCGACGGCTTCATCTTCCTTTAAATCACATGAGGTTACAAGTTCATTTATGATGGTTCTAGAGACTTGTGAAGACGTTTTAGCAAATTTTGAAACATAATCATAAGTCCATCGCTGAATTTGATCCATTTCTTCTATCTTTACTTGTTCTAAAACATCTTTTACCTCTGAAAGAGAGATGACTTCTTTTTTTAATGTTTCCATACAAGTTCTTCCTAATTAACTAAAGGTTTTAAATGGTTTCTTTTAGTCTGTAAAGTTTTTTCCTTATTGCCTAAAAGAATAGATACTTTAATAATTCTTTTTCCAATTTCCTTAATTATTCCTATTTTACCTTGATATCTTCTATGAGGCATTGTATTATGTTCACTGGGATCAATATTAATAATTACTTTATCCCCTATTTTGTAATCTATTAATAAATAGGAAATACCTCTAAGTATATTACTTTTAGTTAATATGGATCGTGATTTTCTCTTACTTCCATGTGATCTTGGCATATTGTATTTGAATTACCTCCTTAATTTAACATTAACTGAAACTTAGATAGGATCGGTGACTCCTTCCTCTCCTAATGAAAATAAGGCTTCAATTTCAGGATGATAAGGACTATCAACAATTCGAGCGATTCTGTTTTTACCAGCTTTTTTCAAATATATTCTATATGTACTTGAATGTGCAATTATATTGCCTCCTGTGGGCCGAAAAGGATCACCAAACAATGTATCAGGAACTGATTGGATCTGATTGGTTAAGATAACCGCTATTTTGTACGTTTCAGAAATTCTGATTAAGGTATGCATTAATTTATTTATTTTTTGTTGCCTTTCGGATAGCATACCTCTTCCTACATATTCTGCACGATAATGAGAAATTGCTGAATCTAAAACTAATAACTTTATATTGTTGGATTCAATAATTTTCCCTATTTCATGGATGATTAATTCTTGATGTGCACTGTTAAATGCTTTTGCAACTACTATATTTTCTAATACACTTACATAATCAATATTTCTTGCTTTAGAGATTGATACTATCCTTTCTGGTCTAAATGTATTCTCCGTATCAATATAAACTACTCCTCCTTCCAGTCCACCTTCTGTTCTTTTTTGTTGCACCATTACTGCAGAAGTATGGCAAATCTGAGTTTTTCCTGACCCAAATTCACCATATATCTCAGTTATTGCATTAATTTCAAATCCTCCTCCTAACAAATCATCAAGGTGCTTTGAGCCAGTGGAAATTCGGTCTATTTTTCTCCTTTTATTATAAAGGTCGGTTGCAGAAATAAAAGTTTTTTCGATAATATCTACTTCCTCTAGTTTTATTCGAGCTTTATTACACAAATCATTTGATTTTTCTATAGTCATTCCTGTAACTTCTGCAACATCATGTGGCCCTCTAATTATTAATTCCTTTAATGAGTCAATTCCGGCTTCCATAAGATGAATTTTGGTTGCAGGGCCAATATCATCTAGAATATCAAGTTCTAATTTTTTATATTTATTATCTTTATTTATCAATTAAGATCATTTTAAATATATAGTGATTATTGAACTAAATATTTTTTTGTTTATCATAATTTGTTTTTCTATAATTTCTTCTTTTAGTTGAAATAACTTAAATAAAGTAATCAATATTGTTTCAACAGCAGTGAAATTATAATTGATTGTTGATCTAAATCTCGCTGGAAAAAATGTCATTGTGATAGGAGGGGGGATAGAAGGAGTAAGAAAAGTCAAGGGATTATTAGGTCAAAATTGTAAAATCACTGTAATTAGTGAAAGATTGAATTCTTATCTTGAAGAATTAGCACAACAAAAGAAGATAGAGATAGTTAAAATGAAAATTAAGGATGCTAATATATTAGATAATTATCACAATATTTTTTTAGTGCTTGCTGCCACAGATAATAAGGAACTTAATAGAAAAATTGTAGAAAAAGGTCGCTCTATGATGTCATTCGTTTATGCTGCTGATGATCCTCCAGTAAGCGACTTTTCTTATGCTTCTATAATCAATATTGAAGGAATAATGCAAATTGCCATCTCTACATTTGGAAAAAGTCCAATAATGGCTAGGAGATTGAGAATAAAAGCAGAACGTATTTTAAGAAGAACAATAAAGCAATCAGATATAGAAAATACTAAGCTACAGGAGTTTGTGAGAATGGCTGCACGTTCCAAAATTAAAACTGTTCTAGAGCGCAAAAAATTTCTTTACTCTATAATCAAGGATAAAACAATTCAAAATTTAATAAACGAGAACAAGATAGATGAAGCAAAGGTTGCAGCCCTTGAACGGTTAAATCATTGGAGTGATTAAATAAAAAATGACCCTAGTTAACAAATCATTTGATTTACTAAATTTTAGGATAACGTATAAAGAAGCTCCTATTCATTTGCTTGAAAAATTTGCCTTTAAAGATGTGACTAGTGCTCATGAAACATTCCTTGAACATTTACAAATGAAAGAGTGTTTAATTTTACAAACTTGTAATCGTGTAGAAATTTTTGCGGTAATAGAGGAAGAACAAGTCTTACAGAAAATTATTAGTTATTGGGCTGATCATTCCAAGTTATCAATAGAAGACTTTTCTAAAATAGTTGAGATTGTCAGAGGTGAAGAGGTAATTCGACATCTTCTAAAACTAGTTGCAGGTCTAGATTCTTTGGTAATTGGTGAAGATCAAATTCTAGGACAGGTAAAAAGATCATATGAATTTTCTCGATCTAAGAATTACCTTGGATCTTTTCTTTCGATCATTTTCGAAAAATCTTTACGAGTAGGCAGTAAAGTGAGATCACTTACAGGAATTAATAAAGGGCGTGTGTCTGTTGGATCTGTAGCAGTAAGCTTAGCGGACGAAACAATTGGAAGACTAAATGATAAGAAAATCCTGCTTATTGGCTCAGGAGAAGGCGCAAGTCTTATAGCTAAAGCATTAAAACAAAGAAATGTCTCTTTTACGAATACAAGTAGAACCTTCGAGAGAGCTAAGTCATTTGCAGATTCTCTTTCTGGTATACCCATTATGTTTGAAGATGCCTTGAACTCTTTACATTTTATGGATATCATTTTCGTAAGTACCACAGCCCCTTATTACTTACTTACACATGATAGGATAAAGAAAACGATGGAAACAAAAAATACATCATTATTAATTTTTGATCTCTCTAATCCTAGAACAGTTGAAGATAGTATTTCTCACATTGAGAAGGTATTTCTTTTTAATTTAGATCAAATTGGAGGTATTGTTCAAAGAAATCTTCAATGGAGAAAAGAGGAAATTAATTCTGCAAATAAGATCATTGAAGAAGAAATGAAAAATATGGATTTATTATTAAAAAGAAGAAAAGCGGATCCAGTAGTTGTTTCCGTATTTCGTAATGTAGATAAAATTAGGAAAAGAGAACTTAATAAAGCTCTATCTATACTTGGACCGAAGATAGGACCTCAAGAGGGTAAGATTATTGAGCAATTTTCTCACGCACTTTTGGAAGGAATTATATCCACTCCTATGAATAACCTTCGTCGACAGCTACAAAATGATATAGATGATGAGCAGGAATTAATGCGTCTAGCTGCTAAACTGTTTAATTATGAAAATGAAACAAATATCCAATAATTATTCTCCGGTTAATGGATCATATTTTCCTAATGTTAGACTAAGGCGTCTTAGAAAAACTAAAGCACTTAGAGATATTTTACAAGAAACGCGTATATCATCAAATGATTTGATTTTTCCATTATTTGTTGAAGAAGGCTTAAAGAAATCCAAAAATATAGCTTCTATGCCCGACATAGAACGAATTCCTCCTTCAAAAATTGTCCAGGTAGTTTCCGAAATTTTAGATTTAGGAATAAAAGGTGTTATCGTTTTTGGAATTCCAGATAAAAAAGATATTCTCGCGCACTCAGCCTATAATGAAAAAGGGGTAGTTCAACAAGCTATCAACACAATTAAGAAAAATTTTGGAGATAGAATAGTAGTGGTATCCGATGTATGCTTGTGTCAGTATACTACCTCAGGGCATTGTGGATTAGTCAAGGAAAATAGAATTGATAATGATTCCACTTTAGAAATTCTATCTAAAATTGCTCTGAGTCATGCGCAATGTGGTGCAGATATAGTTGCTCCATCAGCTATGATGGATGGCCAGGTTATTGCAATTAGAAAACAGCTTAATGAAGCTGGTTTAAATGACACCTCCATTATGGCTTATTCCGCAAAAATGGCATCACCATTATATACTCCCTTTCGTGACCTTGCTGATTCTACACCTACATTTGGAGATAGAAAAACA
>JBIOXM010000164.1:0-4173 GCA_044869655.1 Nitrososphaeraceae archaeon
CCTTTATGTCTAATTTTATGGACAGATTTATAATCTTCAAGTTCTTTCAATCTTTTTTGAATATGCTTACTGTGTTCTCTTATTTTTTGGATAAGATTTCTTTTTTCATACATTTCCAAATTAGCGAGGCAAGCTGCACATCCAGCAGGATGGCCAGTATATGTATGGCCGTGGAATAATTGTTTCTTTTCATCATATTCACCTAAAAATTCTTTATAAATTTCATCTGTTGTCAACGTGACGGCAATAGGAAAATATCCTCCATTTAATGCCTTTCCATAACAGACAATATCTGGTAAAGAGGATTGTTCGAGATATTCTATCATGTTTCCCAACCTTCCAAATCCTGTTGCAATTTCATCTAAAATAAGTAGAACATCATATTTTTTACAGAGATCAGCGATTCTTTTTTGATAATTATTTGGATAGATCGATATACCTCCTGCTATTTGTGCTCCGCTTTCCATTACAAGTCCAGCTATATGTTTTGAATTTTTTTCAAGTATCTGTTCTGTTCTTTCTATACATAAATCAGCAATCTCCGAGTCTGTCAGACTGTTATCTAAAGCGTTTTCAAATGATGATGGTGCTGGAGCTCGAAATGTTTTAATTAGTAATGATTTATAAGGATTGAAATATCTCTCAACGTAACCCATAGACATTGTAGCAATTGTATCACCATGGTAACCATTCTCAAGAGAAAGCAATCTATTTTTTTTTGGGAATTGTTTATTTTTCCAATACTGAACTGCAATCTTCAATGCTACTTCCATAGCTGTCGAACCATTATCTGAATAAAAAATCTTATCCATTCCTTTGGTCAATTTTAAAAGTTTAGTTGCAAGTACTACTGAAGCTTTATTACCTAATCCAAATAGAGTAGAATGAGGAAGTTGATGAAATTGTCTTCTGATTGCTTCAATAACAGGATTTGAACCATAACCCCATACACTGCACCACATGTTCGCAATTCCATCAAGATACCTCTTTCCGTTTTCACTGACGAGATAAAATCCATCTCCATGAGTTATTACTACATTATCTTGCTTATTCCAAATTTGCATTTGGGTGTAAGGATGCCAAACGTACTTTTTGTCAAGAAAAGATAATGATTTACTAAGACCTTTATCATTTTTTTGAAGATTTTTTTTGTCTTTTTCTTTTTTAGTCATTCTTCTTTAAAACATGCGTTAACTTAATTAATAAAATTTTTTAATAAAAATAATAATATTTCTAAATTCGAGTTTTGAAACATTTCAGATATTAATTGTTTATTATCGTGTTACTTTCATCCTTTTTTACGGGTTTTTTCTTGTTATCCTCTTTGTTCTTCTTCTTCTTCTTCTTCATCCAATCATTTATTGCTTCAATAATTGATTCTTGGATGGCGCCACGATATAATCCTTTTTTTGTTACTATTACCTTCCGAAATTTTTCATTTAATGTATCTTCTAGTTCAAAAGTAATCTTTACCATGTTACCATATATACATTATCCCTCATTTATGGTTTCCTGTCTTACCATATAAAAGGTATAACATATTCCCATATAAAAGAACTCTCCTAGTCCTATTTATAATTAAAAATTTAACAAAACATCATTAACTATCAAAATTGATAAATTCTTGTTCAAAAATAGGATCCTAACCTAGCAAGAAAAAAGGAATGAAGAAATCAAGCAGTAAAAAATAAAAAATCTCACTAAAAATTGAGTTTTAAGAAAAACCAGGAATACTAATGTTCACATTCTTGACATGTAAATAGAGTATAATACAATTACAAAAAAAATATTATCTCAAAATACCTAATAAAATATTTCATTTATTTACAATAGCTTATGAAATATCAAAAATTTGTATTTTTCATAAGATCCTTTTAAGATAAATTCAATTTGTACCCAGTTAATCTAAAGCTACTAATAAAAAAGTCAAAGTATAGTAGAAAACGTTATTTCTGTTCTAATACTTGACAAGAAAGATGATAACAGTACAATGTGAGAATATATACTATTATAGAAAAAATAAAGTTAAGACGAAATTTCAAAATTATTAGAAACTTTCAGGATTTGAGTAAAAAATTCTCATTAATGTTTAGGTCTAGTCTCCCTAGGTTAATGGCTCATTTATCAACACCTCTAATCCGTTAGATAGTTCTTCGAGGTTTACAGTTACATTAGTTAGGATATTTAAAGCAATTGTATCATCACCAGATTCAATTGCTCTCATAGATTGGATAACATCATCATTTGTATTATTAATCAAATTTGATAGTTTCAGATATACATTAGATTGTTCTGTAGAAGTCTGAGACTTTGCATTTCCCATATTCATTGTAACGATAATGAAAAAAATAAAAATTATGAAAAAGATTAGTCTTGATTTGTCATCCCTCATCTCTTAAAATAAGATTTAGTAATTATATAAATTTTCATAAAAACAACTATGATAACATAGAAAAAAATGTGAAAATTAGCTTTGGCCATTTGAAAGTAATTATTTCATAATTTAAGAGTAAAATATGCTTAACCAAAAGAATAATATTCTTAAATCGATTAGAAATAATAAATAAAAGTATAGCGTAGTTATTTTAATAAAGTGTTTAATTATTTATGCAACATAGATAACATATTAAAACTGAAATTGACCATTTCAACAAAAAAAAAATTCAAAACTCACCATTAAAATAATATAATAATAATAATAGTAATTATCAGATTATATTTAATAAATTTAATAATAGAAAAATTATAAATTCTTTATAAAATTATATTTTTCCAAGATATCCGCAATTTTATTTGCAGTTGGGTTTTTTATATATGGTATAGTTGCCAAAACTCTACTTTGTGTCAATTCTTCAACTGCATGTGGAAGATTATTAGTAATTAATTTGCAATAAGTTTTTAAAAATTTACATTTGTTGTTTATTATTATTCCTTTGATTTTCAACTTATATAATAAAGCTAAGCGATATGTCATTATAATATGATTTATAGATCCTATTCTATTTGATGTAATCAGTATTATTGGTATCTTTATTATAGATGCTAAATCTGCAATAGAAAAATCTTTGCTCAATGGAACCATCAATCCTCCTATTCCTTCTACTATTGTAAATTCATGTCTATTTTCAATTTCTTTGTATTTGTTTAAAATTTCTTCAATATCTATATTTTCATTTAATTTTAATATTTTTTTGGCAAGGTAAGGAGCTGTAGGTATTGAGTAAAAATAAGGATTAATTATATTATCATTGTCTTTATTACCGCTTGCATCTTTTAACATTTTAGTGTCGAGAGATTTATAATCTTTAGAGTATTGTTTAATTCCTGTTGCAAAAGGTTTCATTACTCCTACCTCAATTCCTTTTCGAAAAAGCAAATTGCCTAAACCTGCTGCAATGGTGGTTTTTCCTATTTCAGTATCAATTCCTATTATAAAGATTCCTTTACTTTTCATAGATTTTATTTATTAAATCAATCATAATTACTTACTCATATTAATAAATGAAAAATTTGACAAATATTTTTATATTATCAGTGAGATTAGTATATTAAAAATAGCCAAGTTCTTTTATTGTTCTTGTTTAAAGTCTTTAGAAAGATATTTAACGTAAATAAAGAAAATTAATAAATAAATTAAGTTAAAATCGTTTTCTATTTATTAATTAGTTACAAATTTGAAACCTCTATATTTTGTATCTTTTAAAAAGTTATTAATATCCACTATTATATTAAAAAAAGGAATAACATTTGTTTTAATGTTATGTATATTATTATTGTTTATTTCATTTTCATCATCAACAAGATAATTAATATAATTTTCATCTATAGTTTTATTATTGGTAAATAAAGTATGGCACTCTTTTTTATTTGTATATAGAACATAATTTCTATAATTAATGTCAAGAGGAATAGATGAAACTAACCAAATATTTTCTTTATTCTTCTGAATTTTTTCTAACTTTTTTATATATTCAATAGTAGATGAATTTTTATCAAATTTTATTATTAATGTTTTCTTTGGATCTTTATATAGAGTTTTTATGTCTGGAATTACCAAATCAATTTCTAGCTCATTTAGCATTATTTTTCTCTGTGAAGGAAGAGAGGTAGTTGTCAATAAAAAATGTAAAAAAGATTCGCATAATATAGATAATGGTTTTTCAAACTTATTGT
>JBIOXM010000165.1:0-4080 GCA_044869655.1 Nitrososphaeraceae archaeon
TTAAACATAAGGAAAGAAACATTTTCGGGGTTCAATTTCATCCTGAAAAAAGTGGATTTGAAGGCAAATCTATCTTCACTAATTTCTTAAGGTTAGCAAGTTAAAAATTTATCATAAGTTATAAAAATTTTGATACTAGTCTTGTAAAATTATTTTAATGATATTTTCGGGGGAAACCGCGCTTATAAAGCCATTCTATTACAAAAATCCTTTCAACTTCTATTAGAGGAAACAATTATAACCAATTTTACCATTGTCAACCACCTAATTACTGACTTTAATTTATCATTTTAGAAAAGATTAATATTGTGAGATAATTTTTGCTAAAATAATAGCGATAATCAAATTTTGGAATGGGGTTTTATCACATCATATTTCCTTTAGTAAAAATATTCAACATAAATAATACAAATTTTAATTAAAAGTCAAATAAATATGTATGAAAAAGATTTTTAAATAACAAAAATTAAACTTGTATGATTTCTGAAAAAAAGATAGTAAATTAATATTAAAATTTAAATCTAATTTGAATAATGTTTATTATCCAATAGTTTATAGATTATTTAAACAATCAAAAAAATTATTTTAAATTCAAGATATATAAATAAAAATTCCCTGTTTTAGTTACCGTGATTAGGAGGAACTACTAAACCAAACTATACTCCTTCATTTTTTACTTTATTGTTTTAAGATTTTGTATAACTATTTTTAGATGGAATTATATTTTATTTGGTCACATTCAAAACAATAATCATCAGATTTACAATTAGTATATTCGAAGATATTATATTTGTCTATCAGACCTATTTGACAATTGATTAGATCTCTTTAATACAAAGGATGGGATAGTTTTTATTTGATGTAAAGTTATCTTGTTATAATTGCACGGTAATCTATCTCACGATTTAAATTTGCCATTAATAGACCAAAATACTTCGGCTGTCCCATTAGTAATTGCAGTAGTACTGAAATATTGGGGAGAAGATCTTACCAATTTTAACTATAATAAAAATTTCTCTAAAGCACCCAATATTATCGATGGAATAGAAATTGCTGAAAAAAGTAATTTTTTTCCTTTTTTTCATAAAAGCACAATTCTAGATCTTAAAAAAAGGATAGATCAGGGGATTCCTCCTATTGTTATTTTTCCAGGTTTATATGATCTACCTCAACATGCATTGATAATTTCTGGATACGATGATACAGAAAAAAGAATTTTAACATACATTCCCTTACCAGATACCACTGGTTCTATACCTGAATCCCAGTTTTTTTCAGAGTGGAATCAAGAAGATAATATTTCTATTATAATAATACCTAATGATATGAGAAATTTATTATCCCAAAACGAGGTAACACTGAGCCAATCCTATCGCCTATGCTTCGAAGCAGAACGAGATTTTTTCAATGGGAATATAGACACTGCGATTAAAAAAGTTAATGAATCCGTTAGCATTGATAAAAACAATGCCTATGCATGGTCATTGCTTGGAAGTTGTTATAGTGAAAATAACAATAAAGAATGTATACATTGTTTTAATCAAGCCCTTAAAATAAATGCTAGTTATTTTTTAGCATTAAGAGGTTTAGGAAATTTTTATTTAAAGAGCAAAGATTATCAAAACGCTGAGAAATATTATTCACAAGCAATAAATCTTAACCCCCATCGATACGGGCCAATTTATAAAAATCGTGCTTTTTCCAGATTGCAATTAAATCGGAATCAAGAAGCAAAACAAGATTTAATATTGTATTTGGAGAATACACCCAATGCAAAAGATCGAGAAGATATCACTCAGACATTGAACTCGCTAAGCAATTAAATACCAAACTTAAAATTCTGAAAATGTCTAGAGACACAAAAAACCTAACACTCTTGGTTTTTCCGACTTATCCATCAATAATCAATGATGTAAAACGTTCTACAATCAAAAAATTAAAAGAAAATGATATCATCATAGAGAAAATTATTCAAGAACATCATTTTTTTTCAATATATGTAAACAAACCTATAAAAGCCTCTAATATTATTTCATCATTTGTAGGAATAAAAAAAATTGAGATCGCATATTCGTCTTCAAATTATATCAAGTCAATGATTAATACTATACTTAAAATAGGACAAAAAATAATAGTAGACGAAAAATTTTTCATAAGAGTATTCTCAGAAAATCAGAATTTTTTGCCACGAGATATAGAATTTATTGCTACTGGCTTACTAGTAGAAAAATTAGCAAATAAACTATCGCGACCTTCGACTAATGAGAAATCGGCAAGTAAAGTAATTAAGGTTTACATAGGAAACTTTAACTCATATATAAGTTGGAAGTCACTGAATGGACTCGGAGGAAATTCTTATGGAAAAATAAAAAAGAAAGCCTTTATAATTATCTATAATCAAATTTCACTTTTTTCCTTAAAAAAGATAATACAAATGGGATTTTTTCCTGATATATTAATTTTATATTGGGATTATATGGACTTAAAGAAAATATTATTATCATTACATCAAATTTTAAACAATATATCCCTTTACAAACTCAAATTAAAAACATTACAAACAAGTTTATTAATTCCGGAAAAGTGTAATCTACCTATTGATTTTTTATTAAACTTTTTAATAATCGATATTTGTTCTTACATTACTAACCTTATTGATGTTGTAATTCCATTTAACTTGATTATGCATCCCAGTTGGTTAATCGACTATTCATTTAATTTTTGTATTAAAAATGGCAAAATACCATGGATGCCTAATTTATTTGAGGAAGATGCCACTTTTATCCACCTAAGTCAGAATTTTGATAATAATAGTCAAAATCTACTTAATCTTAAAAGAAGGACACTTAATGATTATGAAGTAATAAGAAATAAAATTCGAATACGAATAAAATCTGATACTTTTCGAAAAAATATCAAAGTGTTTTCTATACAAAAAGGACTATTAAATATACGACCTAATTATATTGATAACATTCTGAACTCCATTTAACTTACTACAAAATTCCATTATATCCGTAGATCTTGATAAAAATTTATTGTCATTTAATATTGTATTTATAGATTCTACTATTTTTTCAGATGTTAATTCATCGTTTTTTAACATTAGTCCAATTCCAATTTTTGTTATTTTAATAGAATTACTAATTTGTTCTGCATGATTGTCTATTGGAATAGAAATTATAGGCTTTCCGAATTGGATAGCTTGTGATATTGTTGTATGTCCTCCTCGTAATACAAGAATATTGCTCAATATAAAAAGTTCATCCCTTATCGGGCACCATTCATAATACCAACCATTATCAGATATCTTGAAAGGCTCGATTTTTCCATTTGGTTTTCCTTCTGATATAACATACTGGATTTTGTTTTTAAAATATTTTTGGGCATCAAGTATTTTTCTAACAATAGGGAGTCTGGTTTTAGCCGGACCGCTAATGTGAAAAAATACTATTGGTTTGGAATTAGAAAAATTGAGGATGTTAGTTACTTTAATAATCTGTTGTTTCGAAATATTCATTTTAGGAGCTATAATTCCTATATATTTTATTTTTTTTAACACAGAAGATGTATTCCAAATATTATTTTCCGAAATTGTATACGGAGGAGGTAAATCAGGAATAAGTATTTCATTAGCCAAAGACCATAACGACCCGATAAATTCCCCATTCACAGTTTCAAAGAACCTTCCTGCTTTAAAGGAGTGTAATTTAGGAGATAGAAGTAATTTTATCTGATTTAAGAGAACTATAGAAGGAATACCTAATAATTTGGCTGAGATTAGAGAAGAAAGTCTTGAATCTGAAACAATGATATTAGGAGCATATTTGATCATCATCTCTACTTCTTTAACCATTTGAATCGTAAAATTTTTAAACCAATTTGGAACATTAGAGATAGAATTTTTTAAGGAAAAACTTCCCTGTGTATTCCATGAAAATTCTACAGGGGGCACTTGATTACATCTATATCCATACATAGAAATATATTTCACAGCTTCACCGAAGGATGAAAATTGTACTTCTAAATTATTTTTTTGTACTTTTTCTGCAATAGTCATCAAACGACTTGCATGACCAA
>JBIOXM010000166.1:0-2388 GCA_044869655.1 Nitrososphaeraceae archaeon
AGAAATTTTCCATTAGATATGAAAGAACCATTAATAGAAATCAATTTTATATTTAACAACTTGGAACTATTCATTAATGCAGAAATAGATTCGAATCTTATATGTTCGATATAAAGAAAAGTTAAGAAAGTAATAAATAAAAAAAATAACATTAAAATTTTCATTAATACTATAATTAGAAATATATAATTTATACTTATCAAGATCATAAAAAATTTTTACATCAAATAATAAAGGATTATTAATATCCAGTTAAAGAATGTTAAGCAAATTTTATTTTATATAATAATAACAAATATACGTTAAAATTTACTTGAATCACCCTCTAATAGACCAGAACCTAGATGGATTCTATCAATATGTTTAGAAAGATCCTCTTTATTATTAAATACTGATTCACAATATGGACATCGAGCTGATTCTTTAGACATAACGTATACAGTATACAACCTATTTATTAATTTAGTTGATTTTGCTTATAATATTATTATGATTAATATATTCCTAATAACAAACTATAAATGTAAATGCCAAATTGTGAAGTGTGTGGTACTTTTACATCTAAATCTTATAATGTTGATTTAATAATAACATCTAATTTTGATAGAGAAGAAGGACCGTTTGAAAGAGATAGTATTGTTTGTTCAGACTGTAGAAATAAAATAGTAAATGTGTTTCCTAAAGTAGAAGATGATTTTTTTTGAATGTATTCTGATATAAACCTTAAGTGGTTTTCTATTCTTTCCCTAGATGACTATCAGAGACTATATTATCTTGACAAAAGAAAGATAGATTTTAGATATAGCATTAATACTTAAATATGTCCAAAGAATAAGACTATTCAGTATCTAGATACCGTATGAATTAGCGAAAAAAGATAAATTTCGTATTATTGAGATTCGAATTATGTTTTGACAATCCACCATTTAGATGGACCTTAAATCTCTCTTAATATTTATTAATTTTTTATTTTTTTACACTTTCTTTTACCTATCTGACTTTTTCATTTCTTCTTTTACCAGACAAATAAAAGTGTCCATACTACCTAATTTTGGGTTTAATTTATCCACTGGTGAGTGAGTAAAAAGTTTGAGATTCTCTATCACTTAAATTAATATAATAATAATTTTTAAAATATATATAGGACTTTAGTAATATTTGGACTAAATAAATAATCTGTTTGATTATTTCACAATTATTAAATATTACAATGCATAATGTTTATTACTAACTTTATATCAGAAAAAAAATATATAATTTAAATTATTGTGGTTCTATAGTTGCTGGTGGTTTACTTGATATTGCATATGTTACCCATGATACTCCGTCCACTTCATTTGTAATCCTATTACTGATTCTTTCTAGTAGTGAATAAGGAAGCTTGGTCCAATCTGCTGTCATTGCATCTATTGAATTTACTATTCTTATAGTCACAATATTACCATAAAGCCGTTCATCTCCTGCTACCCCTACAGCTTTATCATCACCTACCGCAGCATAGGCTTGCCAAACAGAATTATAGATATTTTCAGTAATAAGCTCATCCTCAACAATTTTACTTGCATATTTTGAAATTCTTATTTTTTCTGGTGTTATTTCTCCTATTATTCTAACAGCCAGCCCAGGTCCTGGAAACGGATGTCTATTTAAAAGGACCTCTGGAACTTTCAGAATCTTAGCAACTTTTTTAACTTCATCTTTATAAAGGTGTCTCAAAGGTTCTAATACTTTTAGATTAAGAACAGCAGGAAGGCCTCCAACATTATGATGAGTTTTTATTATTGAGGCTGGGCCTACAGAAACACCACTTTCTATCACATCAGGATACAAAGTTCCCTGTGCTAGCCATCGAAACTGTTCTTTTCCTTTTACTTCCTCTTGAAAAACATTAATAAATTCGTGGCCTATTATTTTCCTCTTTTCTTCCGGATCTGTAATTCCTTTTAATTTGTTTAAAAATTTTTCTGATGCATCAATATAGGTTATATTCAAACCTATTTGTGTTAAAAGGTTCATTACCATAGATTCTTCACCATATCGAAGTAAACCATGATTAACAAAGATACATTGCAAATTATCACGGACAGCCCGATTTAATAGAACGGCTACGGTAGTAGAATCTATACCTCCACTCACGGCACATAATATTTTATCATTGCCTACTTTTTTCTTTATATTTTTAATAGTAGATTCAATAAAATTTGCCATATCCCATTCAGGTTTTGCTTTACTAATAGTGATAGAAAAATTCTTCAAAATTTCAAAACCATTCTCAGTATGAACAACTTCGGGATGAAACTGAATCCCATAGAATTTCTTTTCTTGATTTCCTATTGCTGCTGCGAATGAGTTTTCTGTATGAGCTAATACTTTGAATCCACTAGGAGT
>JBIOXM010000167.1:0-7560 GCA_044869655.1 Nitrososphaeraceae archaeon
GCTTAAACTTAATTTAAGAAAAAATATAATATAGAATCAGCTTGTTACTTTAGTTAGGATGGTTTTTATTAAAAAGGTGGAAATTTATGGTTTTAAATCATTTGCCTTTAAAAATACCATAATTAACTTTAACAATGGGCTTATCGCCGTCACCGGTCCTAATGGATCAGGAAAAAGTAATGTATTAGACGCAATTATGTTTGCACTTGGTGAAAATAGTCCAAAAGCTTTACGTGTAGACAAATTCCAATCCCTTTTTCATGATACACAAAATAAATCTCACAAATTGGTTCGCGTAAGCATAACTTTCGACAATCAAAATCGAGGAATTCCAATTGATTCGGACAACGTAACTTTAACTAGGGAAATGGAAGGCTCAGTTGGAGAAAGTCAGTATCATCTAAATGGAAAAAAAGTAACAAAAGCTACTATTATTGAATTATTACAAATTGTAGTGGCAGTTCCTAATAAATTAAATATTGTACAACAAGGAATGATTGCAAGAATATCTGAGTTAAATCCTGAAGAAAGGCGAAAGATTATAGAAGATATTGTTGGTCTGTCCTATTTTGATGAAAAAAAAGAGGAATCATTAAAACAATTAGAAGAGGCGGATAGAAGACTTGATATTGCATTTGCCCGTATGAATGAAATACGAAAAAGAATTGATGATTTAGAAGTTGAAAGAAATGAACAATTAAGATTTCAGCATCTAGAAAAAGATATCAAAAAATACAAGGCAATCAAACTTTCCAATGAAAGTAGAAATGTCAAAAAAAATATTAGAATTAATGAAAAAGAAGTAGAAACAAAAAAAATACAATATAATCAAGTTGACTTAGAACTCAAAACAACCAAACAAGAATTAGAAAACATAGATTTAGAGAAAATGAAGTTTATTAAAGAAGTAGATTCAATTAATAAAGAAAAAGCTGAAATCAGTAATAAAGTATCCTTAATAGTATATGATTTAGAAAAATCAAAGGCAATTTACCAAGAAACAATTTCAAGAATAGAAGAAATTGATAAAAAAATAGCAAGTTTAAAGACAGCACAAATAGAAGTAAATGGAAAAGTTGAGAAATTACAAAATGACATTGCAATTATAGAAAAAAATAGTGAACCTATAAATGAACTAAAAGATAGATATATTTCTGAATTAAAAAATTTAGAAAACTATGTTTCGCAATTATATACTAAAAACCAGAAAATAGAACTTTATAAAAGTAAAATCAATCATAGATACGAAAAAATCCTTAGCATGAATAATATGTTTGAAATTGAAATTTTAAAAATAAAAGAAAATTTGAAAATTATTGTAAGTAACAAAATTGAAACAGTTTCTAAGCTTAAGAATTTTAAGTACAAGATATTAGTGATTTCCAAAGAATTACACGATAATGTTACCAAGATGATTGAATTAAAACAAAAGTTAAGAACTTTGCCGAAATTAATATTAGGACTAGAGAAAAAAATAACTGAATTTAATACCGAAATAGAGGAATCCAAAGGTATAGTGAATAAGTCTGATGCTGAGTCGTTAAGATTTTATGAAAAAAATAAGATTTTCATTGAATCTATGTCGGAAGATTTGACTATTTCGGAAATAAATAAGGAAAAAGAATTAGAATTGCATATGGTAGGGATCGTTCATGATTTAGTTAAATGGGATAAAAATTATCTTAGGCCGATAATGGCAGTAGGATCTGAATGGTTGAAGGCGATAGTTGTTAATAATGTAGAAGATATGATAAAGATAGCCCAATTTGCTAAACTGAAGCAACTACCTAGAATAAAGATAATTCCTTTAGACTTAATACAACTTTCAGAAAAAGTTGACGTATCTGTGGAAAACATGTCCATTATAGGTAACTTGTCCAACTTTATTGACTCGGATTATAAAAAATTGGTTGATTTTATATTTGGAAATATAATTGTTGTTAGGACTGCAAGTGAAGCGTACGATCTATCTTTAAAAGGATATCGATCAGTATCCATTGATGGAGAATTTTTCGAAGCAAAATCGAATATCCTTCTAGTAGATTATAATTCTGCACTTATTAACTTTGTTTCTGAGATTAATTTGAAAGATGATATTGAAAGTTTACGGATGTTAATAATAAAACTAAAAAACTCACTGTTGGAAAAGACAGCAAAGCTTCCAGATCTAATATCTAATTTAAAAAAATTACAGTTTGAAAAAATAGAATTAGAGAACAATATAAGATACCTTGCAGATAAAGTTACTTTTCAAAGAAATGTATTAAATGAACACAATGTAGAGATGAAGAAAGTAGAGATTTTACAAAATAAAAATGAAATTGATTACAAAAATACAGTCAGTTTACTTAAAAGAAATAGAAAAAGATTTTCCCTGATATCTGCTACCAAAAAAAAAATTGAAGAAGATTTGAGGAAAATAAATCTCGGTATTGAAGAAACAAAAATAGATAACTTAAACCTCGAAAGAAACAAATATCAAACTAGGCTAGAAGCAGAAAATCATAAATTACAAAATCTAGTAATTCAGCTTTCAGAGAAAAAAAATGTAAGAGAATTACTTTTGGAAAGACTTAACTCATTAAATGATGAGCAGAGAATTTTGATAAAAGAACAATCCGACAAAGAAATATTAAAGAGAGAACTACAAAATAAAATAGAAATAGCAGAAAAAGAGTTAAACTTGCTAAGAAATAAAGAACAGAATATTATATTTTCTTCTGGAGATTCATATACCAGATTACAGTTATATGAAGAAAAAATTAAAAATTTGTTAGATCGTGAAAGAAAATTTTCACGGGAACATAGTTCTCTCGAACGAGAAATTGTTATCTTGGAAAAAGAAACTTCGAACTTGAAACAATATGAGGTAAAATTGAATCATGATCTTTTGTGGCTCGGTTATAAGGAATTAAAGGAAGATTATTTTAATGTCGATGATATTGTATCTTATTTATCAGAAGAATATGAGATGCTAAAAAGTAAAATAAATTTGAGAGCGGATGAAAATTATATTCAAATTGTTAAAGGCTACAGAGGAATGTCTAACCGGAAAAATGAGTTAGAAAAAGAACGAAATTCAATAGTTATTTTTATAGAGGAAATATATAAAGAAAAAAAGAATCTCTTCATGGATGCATTCTTAAAGATTAATTCAGATATAAATTATATTTTTTCTCGTATTATTGGTGGGAACGCGTGGTTAGAAATAGAGAACGAGGAAGATATTTTTTCAAAAGGGATAAGGTTAACAGTTCAATTTCCCGGAAAGCCTAGACGCGATTCTACTGCTTTATCAGGTGGAGAAAAAACTATGGCTGCGACTATTTTTCTCCTCGCACTACAAGCTATTAAACCTTCTCCATTCTATTTAATGGATGAGATAGATGCCCACTTAGATGCAGAAAATACTGAAAGACTATCAAAGATATTATTTGAACGATCTCAACATAATCAAATAATTATGGTGACGTTAAAAGATTCTACTATTTCAAAAGTAGATCAAATTTATGGAGTTTTTCCAAGAGAAGGAGTTTCTCACATTGTCAAATATAAATATAATACAAAGGAATTAGATGAAATATCTTTAAACTAAAAAAATTAGAATTTATTCTAATTGACAGATTTATAATTATAACATCTAATTGAATGAGAAGGATTAACTTGAATCAACATTGGCTCTATATTGGTGCATTCTTCTGTTGCATATAGGCATTTGTTTAAAAATTTACATCCACTTTTACAAGTTTCAACATCATTTTTTATATGTATTTCTTCTAAATTATTAAATTTCGGTATTGCAGCTATTAAAGCTTTAGTATATGGATGAAGAGGATGTGCTAGAACTTCATGAATATTTCCTTGCTCAATAATTTGTCCTTTATATAGAATAATTATATTATCTCCGACATATTGTGAAGTAGAAAGATCATGTGTAATATATAAAAAGGAAACATTTTCTTCATCTCTTAATTTTTTCATTAATTCAAGTATTTGGAAACGAATAGAAACATCCAACATTGAGACAGGCTCATCTGCAATAATTAAAAGAGGTTGAAGAACGAGAGCTCTTGCAAAATTAACTCTTTGTCTTTGCCCTCCAGAGAGCATATGCGGAAATTTATAAGATACCTCATGTGGATCTAAATTGACCTTTTTTAATGTAGATTCAATACATTCTCGTGTTTCTGTTCTGGATATATTTTTTTTGTGTAACATTAATGGTTCTTTAATAATATCAAATATTTTCATCCTAGGATCTAATGAAGAATATGGATCCTGAAAAATCATTTGAATTCTAGATCTGATCTTTAGTAATTCTTTTCCTTCCAGTTTGGTAATATCTATATTATCAAAGATAATTTTACCTGAATCAGAATCAATTGATCGCATAATGAGTTTTGCGAGAGTTGTCTTTCCTGAGCCAGATTCTCCTGCAATAACCAGTATTTCACCCTTACTGAGTTTTAAATCCAGATGATCTATAACTTTTATTTTTTTAGCCGTTTTGAAACTAATTAACTCAAAAAATCCGCTACGTAATGAAAAATATTTATTTAAATTTACTATCTTTAATAAAGTCTCTTTCAATTCTATGGATTATAACTGGCAAAAAACCTCGATAATTTGTTATTCTGTTTCTCTCTTTAAACCGAATATCCTATCAAAATAGTCAGAATGTTCTTTTCCTAACTCTTCAGCTTCTGTTTCGGGAATGTTGGCTAATTTTCTTGCAAGTTTCATTTTGTATTCCAATTGCATTTGACGGGCAATTTGGATTCTCTGTGCTTGGGGAGACCCTGCCCCGTGCATTGATTCGGTTAAATAACCAACTGCATTTCTTCCTAGAGTCATATTTTCAATAAGCCTTAAGACTCGAACTCTGTTCTCAATAGAAACACCTTTTCTGCCTTTCAAATATTTTTCTAAAAGCGGACCAGTATCAGGACTTCGAAAATCTTTTTCCGAAGGCATCGTTACGACTAATCCTCCAGCGATGTCTTGCGCTAATCTACTTATTTCATAGGGAAAGCGAGTAACGTTATGTTTACATACATTAGCAAGCATATCATCATTCTGGTAATTACCGGACTTAGTTTTATATGATTGAAAAGAGGAAGCAACACCAGTGCCAAAAATTGTTTCATTTAGATGTGTCATTTCAACCAATTTATCTTTAATGTGTGAGGCATTAGCTACTCCATTATAATCAGAAATAGATGCTGCTGCACCAATTAGGACATCACCTAGTCCAGTTTTACAAACGTAACTCCTTCTATGGTAACAAGTGAACCGTTCTATAAGCATGGCAGCATAATCAAACTCGCCATCCATAAATATAAGATCATTTGGGATAAAAGTATTATCAAAAATTATCATTGCTTCCTGGCCAGAATATTTAGAATTTCCTGAATCCAGGTCTCCTTCCTCCATACTTCGCGTATCACATGATTGCCTGCCGTAGATATAGGTAATTCCTTCGGCATCGGCTGGAACAGCGCCTACAATTGCATAACTTTTATCTTCTTCACGTAGCCTCATAGTAGGCATTACTAAAATCCAATGAGAATTGATACAACCAGTTTGATGTGCTTTTGCACCAGTAATATATACCCCCTTTTCATCCCTTTTAGTGATGTGAACAAATAAATCGGGATCCTCTTGTTGGGAAGGAGAAAGACTTCTATCTCCCTTAACATCGGTCATAGCCCCTCCTATTACATGATTTTCCTCCTGAATTTTTTTTATGAATTCCTTCAGTCTTTGATGATAGGGAGTATGGTATTTTTCATCAATTTCAAATGTTGTAGAATAAAGAGAATTTAAAGCATCCATGCCTACACAGCGTTGAAAACAAGTACCTGTCAACTGTCCAAGCTTGCGTTGCATTTTATTTTGGTTTACTAAATCAGTAGCATTTTCTGCAATATGTAAAAATCTGTTAACTCGTTTACCGGAAAGTGAGGATTCAGCAGAGGCAATCGAAGGATCATCATTAGCCAAATCGTAAGTTTCTGCAACAGCGTTGATCGAAGGCCTAATCATGGGATGATCAACAGGTTCTTTTACTAATTTACCAAAGAGATATACTTTGAGATTCCTATTCCTTAAACTTGCAATATACTCTTGTCCATTATTGATAGGCATATATAATATATAAGGTGTGGATATTATTTATATATTATCAGCAATACCAAATAGTCTAATACGCACTATTAAATAATTTGACTTCGACCGTAAGTAATCTTATAATATATTATTTTTCATAATGTAATATAGTGTATGCATGAAATTAGCAGACTCTAAAAAAGATCAATTCAGACGATTAGCAAGAGAGCAAGGCTACAGAAGTAGATCTGCCTTTAAACTTAAACAGATTAATGAATCTTATAAAATCTTGAACAGAGGTAATTGCGTAGTGGATATAGGTTGTGCTCCAGGAGGATGGATACAAATAGCTTTATCAGAGGTAGGACCTAAAGGAAAGGTAATAGGAATTGATATAAAAAAAATTGAACCATTAACTAAGGCATTTATCATTCAAGGGAATATTCAAGACGAAGAAATAATAAATTCTATTTTGAAATTTTCAAATTCGAGTGTTGATGTTGTTTTATCAGATCTATCACCAAATGTAAGTGGTAATTGGGACTTAGACCATGCACGACAAATAGATCTCACAAGAACTGCTCTAAAGTTAAGTAATAAAATCTTAAAGAAAGATGGAAAAGTAGTCCTTAAAGTTTTCCAAGGTGATATGCTTAATGAATTAATTGATGAATTAAAAAAGGAATTTAAAAAGATAATTAGAACAAAACCAAATGCAAGTAGACAAACCAGTAGTGAGATCTATTTAATTTGTATAGGTAAATTGTAAGCAGATGGAATATTTTTATATTTTATTATATTAGAAGTAATGGAATTATCAAATTCCTAAAGGAGAACATGTAAATTAGCTTTGAATCAACTTATATTGCATTGATAAAAAAATAAGCTAATGTTGTCCTCAGAGAATTCAGAGACAAAGTATAGAAAACAAATCACTAAATATGAACGGGAGGGATTTTATAAAATTTTATTTTCAAGAAGGGATGTACGTTCACATTTCATTAGAAAAGATATTCCTTTGAAGACCATATTAAGAATTATAAATGCTGCCCATCATGCACCGTCGGTTGGTTATTCCCAACCCTGGAACTTTATTCTGGTGAAAGATGAAAAAACCAGAAAAAAAATAAAGGCTTCTTTTTTGAATGAACATGAGAGAGCCACAAAGTTATTAGAATACGATAAGATAAAACAAAATAAATACAAATCATTTAAATTAGAAGGGATTTTAGAATCAAACTTTAACATATGTGTAACTTATGATTATACTAAATTTGCTCCGTTTATAATAGGCAGAACTTCGATTCCGGAGACCGGGATTTATAGTGTATGTTGTGCGATTCAGAACTTATGGCTTGCTGCTAGGGCAGAAGAAATAGGGATGGGTTGGGTCAGTATTATATCAAATAGAGAATTAAAAAAGATACTAAATATTCCAAAATATATAAAACC
>JBIOXM010000168.1:0-2028 GCA_044869655.1 Nitrososphaeraceae archaeon
TGGGTGCTCTTATTCCAACATCTTCTAGATTGCAAATAGTAGAATTGCTTGACATATATTAGTAAGATATACATTTTATATAACTAATTTAGTTTTTTTGCTTACCGAATTAAATTATAATTTACTTCTAATAGTTTAGATTATTTTCATTGTCAATAACTAAATAATGAATAGTTACTAATAGGGATGGTCAACTAGTTAGACAATGGAAGGCCAAGACATGGTCAAGTTTAACTAATTTTGTATTATCGAAAAATTGAATTAAATTATATAATACTTTAGGATAATTTAATTGTAATAGTCTATGTATACCGCAAACAATGTTAAAAATGTTATACTAAAATACAAAAACAAAAGGTAAGTTCATACAAACGAAAGTTTAATGGTTCAATTAACCTTAGTATTTGAAGATAGAACAAAGTCTATTACTATCCTTGCTTACTTTTGAAGACTGCATTATAGAGTTTTCTCCCTTAATTATTTAAGTTTTTCTTTCCCCAGAAAATATCTATAAGTATTGAATGCTAGAAACATATACAATAAATTTCATAAAATCTTAAAGATACATACTGACGAATGTATATTTTACTAACTATAAAAAAATATATTTTCTTATGAAAAATCTATATTAATATTATATGAGCTAAATTATAAAATCACGAGGTTGCAATTAGTTTATTACTACTAATTTCCTTCGAGATTTTATGAGAATTTAATTCAGATTCGTTCTATTCCGATAAAATTTTATTAATATATTTACAAAAAGTTGATCTATACATATATAACTTATTTCCCTTCAAGTGATTTTAATAAATTCTAACTAATATAATTTTAAGAATTATTCTTTATTACTTATTATAAAATAGTGAATATTTTTTGAAATAATTGGTCATAAATATAAATAGCTATAAATTTTTTTTTATTTATAAATTAATTATTACTTTGGTTTTTTAAATGTAGCTTTAGGAAATCCTATTTTTATAGGATGTCTGAATGCTGAATGAATCATTACCAATTCTCCTTTATTTAGTCTTACTATATTCATTTTCGTGCTTTCATCAAGCATTGAATAAGGCTCAGTAGATAGTTCGGATAATCCTAACTTTGCCGTAATATGTAAATCAGTATTTTCTTGTAATCTATAATCTGTAGCGCTTTTGAATTGCTGAGCTGAAAACAAAATAGTGCCTCTCGTTCTTCCTGCAATGACTGTTCTCATGATCTGTTCGGATACTGCATTCATAATTCCTTTTTGAGATTTAGGTATATATCTATTAATTTCATCAATAAATACTAGTATATAGTCTAATTTTTGGTTCTTTTGAAAACTTTTCTTATCATTTTGTTTTTTATCATTATTACTATTATCATCTTTGGAATTATAGTATCTTGCAGAATACATTTCATCTATACTTTTCATTACATCACCCACCACAAATGCTTGTTCTTCAAAAGAAGATATTGTTGCCACGTCTATTACAAAGACTTCACCTGCTTTGATGTTTTTAATTTGACTGCCAAGATAGGTACTTGTTTTCTTTTTATCAATAAACATAGAGGATTTTCTAAATCTTTGCAATCTGCCTAAAAAGAACAAAAGAGAAGACTTTTTTGACACTATAGAATCAGGATATTCTTTAAATTCACTAAGTTCTGACCAGGTTTCTATATTCTTTCCCCTACTACTTTTTAGTGGCCAATATTCAGAAATGTAGTTTATTATTGACGAAAAATCATGATGTAAAGCGTAAGGTTCAGAAAATAACAGATCCAGACTATCGTAAACGTCTTTGAGCTCATAGGAATATGTTTTATAATTCTTTGGTATATGAATCGAATTCGGTTTACCATCTTTTCCTCGTGGTAAAAAATAAGTCACATTTTCAAATGGCTCTATGTCTAAATCTAATACATCAAATAATCTCTCAGTCCTTTTTTTTACAAATTTTTCTTTTTGGTCTAGATAGAGCAAATCCTGTTCTTTTGTGTTAAAAATTATCAATACTACATTTTGATTCATCTTTTTAA
>JBIOXM010000169.1:0-3035 GCA_044869655.1 Nitrososphaeraceae archaeon
ATGCTACCGAAGGTGTACAAACTGCAGCAACTAATGCTACCGAAGGTGTACAAACTGCAGCAACTAATGCTACCGAAGGTGTACAAACTGCAGCAACTAATGCTACCGAAGGTGGACAAAAACCTGCTGAAGGTCCAATTGAGACAGGGAAAAATTTTGTAAATCAGATATGGGAGAAAATAACAAATCTCTTTAAATAATTTTTGTGATATTAATTTAGTCTAGATACTTGAATCAAAATATAAACATTGCAAAAGAATTTCACGAAATTACAAAACATTCTCCTATAACAATCCATTTTAATCGGCATTATCTGGATTGGGAAAATAAACCGTTTCCATTTAAAATATATTTAAATAAACCAAAAGTAGATTTGCCATCTACTTTTCCCTATCCTCTTGAAGATTCGATTGGATGTTTGAGAAAACAAATGAATTTGAATCCATCTAAGCAGAAACAAATAGATCTAAAAGTCCTATCTCAGATACTCTTTTTTTCTGCAGGAATTACACGGAAAATGAAAGTAAATGATACTGTATACTATATGAGGGCAGCCTCAGCCACGGGTGCTTTATACCCAATTGAAATTTATTTAGTTTGTCAAAAGATCCAAAATCTCGATGCTGGTGTATATCATTTTTGTCCAGCAGATTTTACTTTAACTCAATTAAGAAAAGGAGATTTTAGATCAATACTATTTACAGCTACCGGAAATAATAAAAAACTAATTCAAGCTCCGATTACGTTAATTTTTACTTCCATAGCTTGGAGAAATTCATGGAAATATCAAGCACGTTCATATCGACACTGGTTTTGGGACGCAGGTGTAATTCTAGCCAACTTTTTATCTTTATGTAACAATAATCTTTTCTCTTCCGAAATTATTCTAGGTTATCAAGATGAACTAATTAATAATTTATTAGGAGTACAGAATCAAAAAGAAGCTGCTATAGCATTAGCTTCAATTGAAAGTTATTATAATTATGCTCAGCCTGAACAATCTAATTCTACTACTCAACTTATACCTATAAATTGTGAAACTAAACCCCTTTCAAAATATGCAGAAACAGTATATCCAGATATATGGAAAATTCATAACTCATCTAATCTCAATAGTTCCATAGAAATAATAAACTGGACTTCAATGAAAAATAAGGAATATATAAATTTAAATAAAATAAGAAAAATATCTTATAAAATTAATACTATTAAAAAGTACAATATTGGTGATGTAATTTTACAACGTGGATCAACAAGAAGATTTTCAAAAAACCCTATAACTCTAACGCAATTACAAAATATTTTATATCTTTCCAGTATCGGCATACCTTTTGATTTTATTACCCATGAACAAAGTCTAATTGACATATACTTTATAGCAAATTCTGTTACAAATTTACAATCTGGTTTATATTATTACAATAAATTAGAAAATAAGATACAAGCTCTCAAAAAAGGTAATTTTAGCGAAAAATCTGGACATTTGTGTTTAGACCAAAAATTATTTAGTGATGCTAGTGTAGTGTTTTTTCTTTTAGCAAGTATGGACACAATATTGAAATATTTTGGAAATAGAGGTTATCGAGCTGTCCAACTTGAAGGTGGGATATGTGCAGGAAAAATATATCTTGCTTCATATTCTCATGGATTGGGAGCTTCTGGTTCAACCTTTTATGATGAAGAAGTAACAGTAACTTTTCTTCCTCACTCAAATCAAAAAAATACAATAATAGCTATAGGTATAGGCTTTCCGGCTTATGTATCTAAACCTGGAAAGATCTATACTAATGTATTAAACAAAGAAGACTATTCTGAAAAATTTAATTATTAACAATAGTCATAACAAAGAATAACAATAATGACTAAATTAAAATTTGGATTGACAATCCCACAAGGCTGGTGGTCAGATCTACCAACAAATGATCCTATAAAACAGTATGAATTTTCTAAAAAAATTTCAAGATCAGCAGATCGACTAAATTTCTATGGTTTATATGCCTATGATCATTTTATCCCACATCATGAATATAATATAAATAATAGTTTTTTTGAATGTTACACATTATTATCTTCAATTTCTTCGATCACCAAAAAAATTAGATTGGGGCAAATTGTTACTTGTAATTCTTACCGTAATCCTGCATTATTAGCGAAGATCCTTTCAACGTTAGATGTTATTTCTAAAGGACGAGTTGAATTAGGAATAGGAGCTGGATGGTATCAAAATGAATATTACTCATATGGATATAACTTTCCTTCCAACGTAGAAAGAATTAAACAATTAGATGAATCAATATCCATAATAAAAGCAATGTGGCAATATGAAAGAGCTTCATTTCAGGGTAATTATTTTTCAATTAATGAAGCTATTTGTAGTCCACACCCTATACAAAAACCTCGTCCTCCAATCATTGTAGGAGGAACAGGAGAAAAATACCTTTTAAAAATAGTAGCAAAACAGGCTGACATATATAATCATCCATTTGGTAGCCCTACAGAAATAAGAAAAAAACTCACAGCGTTAAAAGAACATTGTGATGACTTGAGGAAAAGTTATAATGATATAGAGCTCTCTGTATTACTTCCCTGTATTATTAAAGAATCAGAAGAAGATGTACTTGTAGAGATAAATAAATGGAAGAAAAAGAATGAAAATATTTCTGCGTTTTTGGAAAGAAAAAACGGACGTTATACAATTGGAACGCCTGAAACGATTTTGTCAGGACTTGAACAATATATTAATTTAGGGATAACACACTTTATTCTCAATTTTATAGGTTTAGAAGAAAACACGCTCCATTTCTTTAATTCTAAAGTAATCAATAAATTATGATCTGATAATCATCTATGATTATCATCGACGATTAGTTCACATCTATTCTAAATCTCATATAAACTTGGTAATAAAATATAATTTTTCCTTACAAAATTGTATATTATTATAATATTTATATTTATACTCATGTTTTTCACAAATGCACCTTTATATTCTACTTTAACGAATGAAGATTGACAGATATGGCTCAGATGCCCGC
>JBIOXM010000170.1:0-3556 GCA_044869655.1 Nitrososphaeraceae archaeon
ATGAATTAATAGATTATTTTTGTTATTATAATTGTAAATTCTTATATCTTTAATAATATCATCTAATTCTGACAGATTCTTTGACAATTTAGTTGCAATATTGTGGTACTTTGGGTCTTCATTTTGATAAGTAATAACTTGTAAATAGTATCTACAGAGTTCCTCATGCATTTTTTCTAATCTTTTTACTGGAAACATCTATTAATTTAATATGCTATAATATTATTATTGGATTCTATACTTTTAACTTTATTATTTTTATTTAAATTTTTTATATTAAATTTTTATTTCTTTTTAATTATTATAACAAATTGTTAACTTATTAATATAATTAGTTGATTTTAATTCTTTTTTTTCATTATAAATATTATATAATAAAATGTGATCTATAATGTGAAAATAAATTTTTAGAGGAAGTAAAGTTTGATTGTTATCTTCTCATAATTAATAATTAAATAAATTTTTGTAATATTATAAACAGTCCCGCTATACTTAAAAAAAATAAATTGGTTTTCATTCATCAATATATATAACACCTTATTGGTCTAGACGGCTTAAGCTAGGTGGTGCATCAGAATGCAATACATTTTTGTTTTTATCTTGTAATGCATATACTATATTTTGTAGAGTTCAAGAAAGTACAAATACAATAATTATATAACGATCATTGTAGATGTTTCTTATTTCTGATTATTTCAATAATCATATAAGAGAATAGAATATCGTAGTTAAATCTAAGTCCATAACTTAATATAGTTTGTAAAAGAGCTTAACAAATAAATTAACTAACTATTCTATTAAACTAAAGTAATTGTATATCTTCTAATAAAAAAGGATTTTATAATAGATGGTAGAGTATATTTAAAAAAAGAGAGAATTGATATCGCTGTATTTTTTTCTATGTGTCATTTTTACTATAGCTGTAGGAAATTTAATTATAATTTTTGCAGATCCTGATAGTAAAGTAATATATTCTAACTGGGTTCTGATTATAAATTCTCTCGTTGCTGCAGGACTAGCATCATATATTTTTTTAAAAAATAGAGAGAGTATTGAAGAAAATAAAGAAAATATCCTTTTAACAATAGGACTTGTATTTTGGTTTATTGCAAATATCATTTGGGCATATTATGAATTAGTATTAGATATTGTGTCTCCTGTCCCGTCTCTGGCAGATTTTTTCCTGTTGTCTGCATACGTCTTCTTGATTTACAGATTAATGATAATAAGAAAAAAACTCAGTTACATTATAAATAAAAAAATTATGTATTTGATGATAGTAATAACTGGATTATTCTTAGTATATATTTTGAACCTAACATTGGATCTAGCTCAAACATCAAACTTTAGGGGTATGATGCTCTTTATTGTCACTATTGCTTATCCAACTTTAAATTCAATATTAACTATTCTTGCGATAACAATTCTTCTTGGTATTAAAAAGGAGAAACATCATCTAATCCCATGGGTATGTGAGCTGGTAGGTTTCTTAGCAATTGTAGTAGGAGATAGTTGGTTTGCTATCATAGTTCTCACAACATTCGTAGAACAACTTTGGATTTCTACGTTGTTACTCTCTGCTCATTACTTACTAATTGCAGGTGGTCTTATGTGGTATTTACGATATTCTATTAAATGGAAATCAAAAGACATTGTCTATAAAATTGTTGTTAGAATGAAAAAGAGAAAACCCTCTAATAAAATCATTTTTACTTCAATAACCATTATTTCTCTTATTTTGTTTTCTTCTGTTTATCTTAGCAACGGCTTTGAAAATGGTGGAGGAAAATACTCATTATTAATTAAGAAGAATCCAATCACCGAAAAATCAGTACTAAATTCTATTGATGCTGCTGATGGACAGCAGAATTTCCATAAAGAATTTGTTGTGGGAGCCATTATTCCATTTACTGGTTCTTATGCATCAATTGGAAAATCAACAAAAGTGGCTCTGGAAAAAGCTGAGTATGATGTAAACAAATATTTTGAAAAAATGAATTCTTCATCAAGGTTCAATCTTGTTATGGCAAATTCAAAATCAAGCCCAGAAGATTCTCTTGAAGCAATAAAACAATTACATTCTTTTGGAGCCAAAATTATCGTAGGGCCAGCAACAAGTACCGCAGTTTCAGCTGCGAAAGAATATGCAGATACTAATAATATCATACTTATCAGCTATTCTAGTACTTCTCCGTTACTTTCTTTAGAAGGAGATAACCTTTTCAGATTGGTACCAGATGATATCAATCAAGGAAAGGTTATTGCACAACGAATGATTGATGATGGAATTAAAGTAGTCGTACCGATGTGGAGAGGTGACATCTATGGAAATGAACTTTACAAATCTACCAAAAATTATTTTGAAAAATTAGGAGGAAAAATGGAAGAAGGAATAAACTATAAACCGCATACAGGTAAATTTGCTACAAGCTTACATAGAATTAATTTCATCATGTGGAATAAAGATCTACAAAAATTAGACAGTATTGTGGAAGGCGCAATAAAAAAATATGGTGTTGATTCTGTAGGGGTTTTTATAATATCTTATGATGAAATAACACCTATCTTAATTCAATCTTCCATGTATCATGCGCTTGCCAACATAAGGTGGTATGGTAGCGATAGTATAGCTCAGAATCATTACATTACAAAGAATATAGATGCAGCGCTATTTGCAAATAAAACTAATTTCTCAAATCCTTTATATTCTATAGATACGAAATCTCCTAAAATTCATGAATTGATTGAAGTATTAGAACAAAAGTTACACGATGAAGGGTCCATAACATATGCTGCAACAGCTTACGATTCTTTCTGGATTTCTTCCTTAAGTTTGGATAAAAATAGTACCAGTAGTAGTAGCCATGTTTCGGACGATAAAAGTAGTAATAAAAAATCTTTCAAAGACATTATTTTCGAAACAGCAGAATCTTTTGATAATGGTATGTCAGGAAAAATACAACTTAATAAGGCAGGAGATCGTATTGGTGAAAATTATGATTTTTGGACTGTGTCTAAACATCCTGAAAAAGGCTATTACCTCTGGAAAACAGAAAATATCCCAGTGGAAACAAATCATTAGTAGAAGAAGAAGAATAACCAATGAATTTTTTTAAAATTAATATTATTTTTAACTGAATTTAAATATACCTTTCTTATAGTTTTATATGTTCTTGATCGAGAGAATATATTTAATAATTGTAATTTAGAAATCCTTAAATCCCTCAAAATGAGGCCTAAAATTTAGGTCAAATTTGTTACACATCCCACTGTTAAAGATACAAAGATTTTGGCATCCCCATCCGGTTAGGAGATGTGTATTTAACTATTATAATTTGTTAATACTTTGAAAATCTTTTGTAGTTAGATCAAGTTCCAAATTAATTAATAAGATTATTCTAATAATATCTTATATCATCAATTTGGAGTAATTTTACTCATGTATGTTTCATATTTCAATATGATTACGTCTGTGAATGTGTCAGTCGGGATCATTTCTATTATAAAATATCTGCACTCTCTTTTTCTACCACTATTTCTGTCTCAAGATGCTGCA
>JBIOXM010000171.1:0-2224 GCA_044869655.1 Nitrososphaeraceae archaeon
GAGTCTAATTCTTGACCATTACTAGAATACAATTTACCACCAGCTTCTTTTGCTATTAAATAAGCTGCTGCCATATCCGTAGATCGAATCTTTCCTCTGATATCTATATATGCATCCATAAATCCTCGAGCAAAATAACACAGTTCAAGAGCATTTGCGCCAAAATGTCGTATATGAGAAGAAAAAGAAATAACTTTTGAAATTTCACCTAAAATATGGGGAGGTACCCCTGATACATTTGTACCTATTATTACATCAATCGTTTTAAGATCTTCAAGAGAGGTAATAGAGCTGAAATCTTTTTCATTCCTAACACTAATTTTTTTATTATTAAAGAAAGACCCTTTTTGTTTTGAAGCTGAATAAATATCGCCTGTGAACAAATCTAGTACTACTGCATCAGTAACAGAACTTAATTTAAATTCATTAGCGAAAGCTAAAGAACAACAAGAGAAAGGAATACCACGAATTGCATTAGTAGTGCCATCAACTGCATCCATTATTATAAAACCATTATCATTATTGTTAATAGAAGTAGATGAAGAAGAGGAAGATTTATTTAGATTAACTATTCCACATTCTTCTCCGATTATCAGTGGAGAAATATTATTGGATTTAATTGTATTCAACACTGCCGTTTCTGCGACAATATCAATTTTTCTAGAAATATCCCCTCCAGCACCCAGGCTAATTTTACTAGCGCCTTCACTCGTTCCTAATAAATCTTTAATTTCGCTATAAACATTCTTAGATGATTCAATTAAAATGTCTAATATCATAAAATTAGGTTCACATAATGTTATAAAATGAATGTTATAAAATGAATGTTATAAAATGATATAGTACAAAGTATGATATTATAGACTAAAGTCATAATTAATCAATAAAATATTAAAAAAAATTATAATATAAAATTTAATTGTTATTCAATTCTTTTGAAAATTTTTTTTTCCGTCGTCCTTTTATCAATTTATAAATTGATACTTTTATTCCAACATAAATACTGTACAAAAATTTTGATTCCATATTATTATAATACAACGTTCGCTTTTAAACATTAAGGAAGAAATTGAACTTTAACATAGGAAATCACGACTGCTAATAGATAATAATAATAACCAAAAAAGTGAATAAATGAAATAATTATTAATTAATTAATTAATTAAACTGGAAAATTAAATGATGATTGTTCCAATTCTAAAATTGGAATATAAATAGACTGTGTATCGCTACCTATTGCATTTACAAACTCGAATTTTCCAGTCAGCTGTTTTAACTCAATAAATTTTTTTGCAGGCTTTTCAGTCAAAACCATATAATGAATAACTGTATTGACTGCACCCGTTTCTATAAATAATACTTCTTTATCCTTAAAATTAATGTGATAAAGCATCGGCACCATTCCTATTGGTGACTGAGAAGCAAATAAAATCACCTTAAGCATGTCTTCCAAATTTTTATATTTTAGATATGTAGTTGAATAAACTTCAGCTGATGACATCAAATATCATACCCTATTATAATAGTAACCTATAATACTCTTCCGTCTTTATTGATTAAAATAAATATACAAATAGTGATAATTAGTAACAAAGAAAAAATATATGAGTTAATTTATAGTTAATTTATTGGAAAAATTTATCAAATATTTATATTTTCTACTTATTTTTTCCTTAATTATTAGTTTAACTCAATTTAATTTTAATTATATTTATTCTACTAACCAACAACAAACTAATTCCCTAAAAAAACAAATAGAAATTTGCTGTACATGGGGAAATAAACTTGAAGACGGAATACTTACATATGAAATAAATAATGCAAAACCTGAAACAAAGGAGTTAGTAACATCTGCAATAAGTTATTGGAAAGAAAATATACCGGGAATTAAATTTAGAGAGACAGATAGTAAAGAACAAGTAGATATCAAGATTTCTTTTAGAAATGATAATGGAAAAGTTGCAGGACAGACCATGACTAATTTTGATTCAGATGGATTTATTTTTGACGTCAAGATATTACTTGCTGAAAAGGCTTTTGGAAAACAATTGAACAAGAATGTGATTGAATATATAGCAAAACATGAGTTTGGTCATGCTCTAGGTCTAGGACATGCAAATTTTAATGAATCTCTTATGTCATCATTGGTTTATAATTCATTTAACAAAATTTCAGACTGTGAAAAAGAAGCTGTTAATGAAGCAAACAAATGGAAATTAATAGA
>JBIOXM010000172.1:0-3329 GCA_044869655.1 Nitrososphaeraceae archaeon
AAACCATGGGCCGAAAGGGAGTTGAACCCTCGACCTTTCGATTATCAGTCGAACGCTCCACCAAGCTGAGCTATCGGCCCAATTTATAAATACTGGTGTTGGTGCTTTATTCCAAAGACAATTTAAATTTTTTTCTCTCTCAATATATTCTTAGCACTTTAACCCCGTATCAATTTTTTGACAGATAAATTACATGATAATAACTGCATAATAAAAATGCATTTAAGACTATAATATTGTTATAATGTATGATTTATGATTAAAAAAATTGAAGGAGTTGCTATTATTACAAAGAATCGAAATAAAATTGCATGCGATGCATCTGAATATATTACTAAAATACTTTCAAGAAAAAGCATAAAGGTATCATTTATTCCTCCATTTGAAACATCTAGTTTTAAAAATAGCAATTCCAATTTTACCTCACTAGTAAATGAAATTGATCTTATAATAGCTCTAGGAGGAGATGGAACGACTTTACGAGCTTTTAGATTTCATCCAAGTGATATTCCTGTTTTTAGTATTAATGTCGGAGGCACCAGAGGAATACTTTCTGAAATTAAACTGGACCTAATTGATTATGCTCTCGATGCAATTTTAAATGGAAATTATTACTATGATGAAAGAATTCGAATCCAAGCTTCTTTATCCGATAAAATATTTCCTCCTGCATTAAATGATATATTACTTTTTAGAACCAATCTTACGAGAACACCAACTATAACGTTAAAATTTAGAGATGGTGTTATTAGCCAACGCATGGATGGAATAATAATATCTACTTCAACAGGATCAACTGGTCATTCAGTTTCTTTAGGAGGGCCAGTAGTACATGACGAATTAAATTGCTTAGTAATTAATCCAATAGCTTCAATTAATAAATTACCATCTATAATAATACCTCCAGAGGCAATTGAAATTTATAGTAATCACAAGTTAGATTTAATAATTGATGGTCAAGATAAATTTCCTGTTCAAGAAAATAATACTATAAAAGTTACTCAATTCCCAATTAACGCTCGTTTTATAAGATTAAGAAAGAAAGGCTTTAGACAACTTGAAAAACTTGGCTTCTAATATATTCATTTTAGATTCTAGTGCTTTTTATACGGGGATTTATCACTCTCTTTATTCTAAATTCTATACAACAACATTTATTCTAAAAGAGATAAAACATTTATTGAAATCCTCTATAACAATAGATTTGCTAATTTCATCCGGAGCCTTAGTTATACAAGACCCAACAAAAGAATCGATTGATAAAATAATTTCTACTGCAAACCTTTCAGGCGATATTAAAAAACTTTCCCAAGCTGATATTTCTATTATATCTTTAGCTTATCAACTAAATAGGACCTTAATATCGGATGATTATTCAGTTCTAAACGTATCTAATTTGCTGAAAATTAAGACAATTTCATTAGGTAATAGAGGAATAGTAACGGTAAGAAAATGGAAAAATTTTTGTAAAACATGTAATAAACAATATGCACCAACTATCCAAGAATGCGAAATTTGTGGGAATGCAACAAAAAGGAATTATAAAAAATTTTATGCTTCCAGTTAATCATAATCCTGTAAAGGTTGTCGTATTTTTTACCCAAAATAGATTAATTCACAAATGATGATTGTACTCTAAATAATCAATAATGTAGAGAAATTTACTATAAGAATTATCCCAATTGGATTTATTAATCGTAAATAATCATGTAATGTCAATAGTTGATAGGTCTATCAGTTTTTAAAAATAACGTTTCATTATTATTAATAATAATTATAATTGGAATAGGTTCGCTATCAATTATATCCTATCAATCGGCGTCTTTTACAGCTGACGAAATAAAAAAGATAGCAGAAGAAGATATTAAATCTAATGCAAGAATTCAAGCTTATGACTTATCTAGAATCCTTGTTCATAGTCTTGATTCCATAAACTCTAATCTAAAAGTTTTAACATCTTCCCCTTTTCTTTTTGAGAGTGATATTGATCAAGTACAAAATTTACTTTATTCGGCACAATCGTCTACCCTTAATATTACAGATGCATATTACTGGATAGATGTTACTGGCCGAATTGTGACGTCTAGTAAAATCTATCAAACGGATAAAGCTAATGAAATTTTAGACACTCAAAACCAACCTTTTTTTCAAAATCCCAAAAAGACGCTGACTCCATATTATAGTACTTCTATTACGTCTAAAGGAAGTCCATCATCATTTTTATATATTTCTTATCCATTAATAAAACAACAAATTTTAAAATATCAAAATAATACTTATAATGCTAAACAAATATTTAATGGAGTACTGGTAGCAGCAATAAGTGTAAAATCACTGGGTGTATTTCTTCAAAATGAAATGACATCTTCTATTATTGGGAATGTAGGATTGATGGATAGAGATGGAGTCATAATATATGCAAGAAATCAGTCACTAATAGGTAATAATTATATGACAAAGGAATTTCAATCTTTAATACCACATGATCTTAGGGAAAGTTATAATAAAATTATAAAAAAAGGTTTAGAAGGAAAATCTTTAGCAGAAGATTTAACTTATAATGGATCAGCTATAACACTTTCATATGAACCAATTGTAATAAATGGAAAATTTTTATGGACATTATACGTAAGCTTTCCTCATCAACTGGCAAGTAATGTAGGTTCTCTGATAGCACAACAAAATAATTTTAGTACTCTAATTGTAGTTATAACTGGTTCAGTTACTTTTGGAATAATTTATCTAATTTTGTCATGGAATAAAAGATTAGAAGGAGAAGTCAATATACGAACAGGCGAATTAAAAAATACAAACATCTCTCTAATGAAATCAAATGAACTTCTGGAGGAAGCAAATGAACAATTAAAAGTACATGATAAAATGCAAAAAGAATTTATCAATATCGCTGCACATGAATTGAGAACTCCTATCATGCCTATACTTGGAGAAGTCGAAATAATTGAAGAAGATCTTGATCCTAAAACTAAAACTGTCAAAGTAGAAGAAGAACAGATCCAATTGATAATACGTAATGCAAAAAGGTTAGATAGATTAGCGTCTGATATTCTTGATGTTACAAAGATTGAAAGTAATTCACTAAAGCTGGAAAAAAGCTATTTTAATCTTAATGACATTTTATCTAATTCTCTTAGGGACATCCAAAATCAAGTCTCTTCAGAGGATGTGAGAACTAAAAATATAAAAATTTTCTATGAACCTATGAATATTAAAATACATGGAGATAAAGAAAGAATCAATCAAGTAGTTAGTAATCTATTAAGTAATGCATTAAAATTTACTTGTGAAGGATTTATAAAGATAAAAATAGA